>CAKZYL010000122.1 GCA_937884705.1 uncultured Roseovarius sp.
CGCAAGATCATGGCCCTCAACCTATCCGCGCAAAACTTAGAAAAGTCATTTTTACTAACTTCAAAGAAAAACATCATTATACAATGAAAACAATTACTTAAATTTCCTAACGCTCCACTAACGCGCGATTCGCAATTGTTGTCTTGCGCCTTGTTGGGAGGATGCACGGTCTGTTTGAGTAGCAAGTTATTGTATGGTCACCCAGTTTTTTTAGTGAAGTCGTTTTGATCCCAAAACGTGCTCATGCCCAACAAGGCGTTACCCGCGCGCCGCTCATAAGGGGCGCAAGCATTTAGCGCGTCGCAGCATTTTGCGACCGCGAAAATCGATTGAAACCAGTGAGGAATTATTATGCCTTTCGAAGATCCAAACCGCGATCCGCGCAGCATACGAAACGCCGCAACAGAATTATCGACGGCGGCCCCTTTGCCAACGCATGTTCCAAATGACGATGAAAAGTCCCCGTACATCTTCAACTTTACCAAAGGCCTGAGCCACAAGCTGAATGGGCTTTTGTCGTCGACCGCCGATTTCGAGCAGTTCGCGGCTGGCACCCGTGTGCACGATCCCGATGAATTCGCAAAAACACCGCCCTATCGTGGCCCCTTCCCGGGTGCGAACTTGTCGGGCTTGCCGAACACGCTGAGCCATTATCGGCGGTGGGAAAGCCCGACCGCGGGTCATGCTTTTGTTCTGCAGGGCCCTGGCCCGTTTGCCATCACTATGCCGCCCGCCCCGGAGGTGGGATCTGCCGAGTTTGGTGCGGAAGTGGCCGAGGTTTATCAAATGGCCTTGAGCCGCGATTGGAGCGTGGCGTCCTTCATGGATGAAAGCCTGATCGACGGGTTGACCGGAACCCATGGCAAGACGCTTTCTGATGAGTGCCGGCACAGCATCAAGAAAGACAACAAACGCGTTCAACACGCCGCCAAACGGTTGAGCCATATGACGTGGTTCAAAGGCACCCAGGATGACGGCCAGGAAGAGCTGATCAAGAGCCGTCGTCGTCATGGCAAGACGCAGACGGCAAGCACCATGTTCAGAGGCGAAGGTGAGGACGACTGGGCCACGCCATTTCTGTCGCAGTTCATGGTGATGGGATCGGGCGGCGGGTCCAGAGACCTCAATGAACGTGCCAAAGGGTTCATCCGCTATGGTGCCCAGCACATCCCGCAAGAGGTTCGCGTTGCGCAGCCCGAGAGAGATTACATGACCGGCTGGCAGGAGTATCTCAACGTGCAAAACGGGCTGAATGCGCGTGCGACCCTTCCGTCGTCAGGCAGCGATGCGGAGTTCGTTGAGGGCGCCTATCGTCCGATGGCGCGCATGCGCGATATCGCCACCTATGTGCATGACGATGCGCTCTATCAGGCCTATCTGAATGCGGCCCTGATCATGCTGAATGAGGGCTATGATCTTGACCCGGGCATTCCCTATCACGGCGCTGCCACGCGGAAATTCCCATTCCCCGGTGCCGCATCAGGCGACAACAACCGCTCTCCCTTCGCACTCTTTGGGCCGCCCCACCTGCTGACCCTCGTAACCGAGGTCTCCAGCCGGGCGTTGAAAGCGGTGCGGTTGCAGAAGTTTTCTGTGCATCGCCGACTGCGCCCCGAAGCGGCGGGCGCGCTCTTCCACACGGTGTATTCCGGCTATGAGCCCCATTGGGACGACGCAAGCAGTCAACCCTATGGTGCGACCGGGGACAGCGATGAACAGACGGCCCGTCAGATGCTGGCCGATACTGTCGCCAAATACACCTTCCCGCAGGATCCGGCGGTCCAAGGCTCTGAGCCTGTCTTAGAAGAGATCCTCACGGACATTCGCGAGCACAATACCGCGCAAAACAAAGGCGCGCTCAAGAATTCCTGGCTCTTGCCGATGGCATTCCCGGAGGGCTCGCCCATGCATCCGGCCTATGGCGCCGGTCACGCGACCGTTGCCGGAGCCTGTGTGACACTGCTCAAGGCATTCTTTGCCATGAAGATAGATCACAAGCCTGTCTATGTCGTTGAGCCGGGCGGATCCGCTTTGGTTCCCGATTGCGGCAAGGATCCCAAAGATCACAAAATCGACCTCTTGGCCGTGAAGATTGACAACGGTCTGACGTTGGAGAGCGAACTGAACAAGCTGATGTGGAATATCTCCAACGGTCGCAACATAGCCGGTGTGCATTACTACACCGACTATATCGAGAGCGCGCTTTTGGGTGAGGCGATCACCATCGGCATCTTGCGCGAACAGATGCTGGCCTATCACCCGGATGAACAGGTTGAGATGACCGTTCCATTGGTTGTTGCAAGGACTCTTCCAGACGCGCTTCTCAGCGGACAGACGCAGCTGACCAGCAACGATGTTGTCACAGCGGTCAAGATCAGGAGCGACGGCACCCTCGCGGCCGCCTAAGCTCCGATCACGCCGGGCCTTGTTCTTCCTGCAGGTCCGGCGTGCTTTTTGATCACCGCCTGCTGCGTGATCAAACCAATTCCAGCTTCCGGTATCACTTGCATAATGCGCCAGGTGCGAAACTATTGCGGCGGGAACGTACCAGTAAATCGCCGCACTGTGCGAGACACACATCCTTCGCCATCTTTTTTGCCGTGATCTTCCGCGCGGTTTTTATCTTTTCTCACCTCCAGTGCTGCGATGGTGATCGCAAGCTTCGTTTCGGGTGGTGACAACCCGACGCTCACGCGCAATATGGTCAATGTCCTGCGCGACCAGACTGAGCCCACGATCACGAGTTTCGGAGCCCCAAGAATGATCGACCTCAAACCCTATGCCAATCCGGCCCATGTCGACCTTTGACTACGTGATCGTCGGCGCAGGATCGGCCGGATCTGTTCTCGCCGCGCGTCTGAGCGAGGATGGACGCAGATCCGTTTTGCTGTTGGAAGCCGGTGGCATGGGGCGGCACCCGTGGATCCGCATCCCGATCGGCTATGGCAAAGTGTTCTACGACGCGCGCTTCAATTGGAAATACACAGCAGAACCTGATCCCAACCTCAATGACCGCGCCATGTACTGGCCGCGCGGCAAGGTTCTGGGCGGCTCCTCGGCGATCAACGCGATGGTCTATGTGCGCGGCCATCCTCAGGATTTTGAGGAATGGGTCGCGCACGCACCGGGTTGGGGATGGTCCGATGTGGCGCCTGTTTTTCAACGTATGGAGTGCTGGCACGGGCCGGAGACACAGGGGCGCGGTCAGACCGGGCCGCTGAGCGTGACAGATGTGAGCGGTGCCATGCACCCTCTGAGCCGTGCCTATGTGCGGGCCGCTGAGGAAACCGGGATCCCGTTCAATCCTGACTACAATGCATCAGACATGATGGGCGCGTCCTATTACCAGATCACAACCCAGAACGGCGTTCGAGCCTCCTCGGCGGATGCCTATCTGCGCCCCACCCTGCAGCGGCAGAACCTGAATGTTGAGACATCTGCCCACGCCACCCGCATTCTTTTTGAAGGCAAGCGCGCCACGGGGATCGCCTACCAAAAGCATGGCGTGACCAAGACAGCGTTAGCACGCACCGAGGTGATCCTTTGCGGCGGGGCCATCAACACGCCGCAACTGCTGCAACTCTCCGGGATTGGGCCCGGTCCTCTGATGCAGAAGCTTGGGCTGGAGGTGGTTCACGATGCGCCGCACGTGGGCCGAAACCTGATGGATCATCTTGGTATAGACCTGATGTTCCG
Organism: uncultured Roseovarius sp.; assembly: GCA_937884705.1. GTDB lineage: Bacteria > Pseudomonadota > Alphaproteobacteria > Rhodobacterales > Rhodobacteraceae > Roseovarius. The sequence continues at coordinate 3,697 of CAKZYL010000122.1, forward strand.
CTCCACCCGGCCGAGCCTGAACCAGGTGCTGCGCCCGTTTCTGGGCAAAGCCAAGGTTGGTCTGCAATATCTGCTCACCAAGAAAGGCCCCCTGTCGATGAGCCTCAACCAGGCCGGTGGGTTCTTGCGTCTGCAGGAGGGTGAGGGATCACCGGACTTGCAGCTTTACTTCTCCCCCCTGAGCTACAGCCGCGCGCCCGCAGGCCAACGCCCTTTGATGAGCCCGGATCCTTTTCCGGCCTACCGTCTGGGCTTCAACCCCTGCAAACCCACGAGCAAAGGGTATATCGAGCTGCGCTCGCCCGATCCCTCGGAGGCGCCGGTCATGCATCCCAACTACCTCGACACCGAAGAAGACTGTCAGGTCATGATCCAGGGCACACGGCTTATGCGCCGGATCGCGGCGGCTGGGCCGTTGGCAGATGTCACCGAGCGTGAAGTACTGCCGGGCCCTGACTGCGAAAGTGACGAGGACATCGTTGAGAACGCTCGCAATGACGGGTGGACCGTGTTTCATCAATGCGGCACCTGCCGTATGGGGCAATCAGCGCAACACTCTGTGGTAGACCCACGCTTGCGCGTGCACGGTGTGGAGGGGCTGCGCGTGGCGGATGCCTCAATTTTCCCGACAATCCCTTCGGGCAATACGAACGCGCCTGCCATCATGGTGGGTGAAATGGCATCGGACATAGTGCGCGCGGATGCGCGGTGAAGGAGAGCGTAATGACCCTCAAACGCATTGAGAGCTTTACCAACGAATTTGTGGGCTTTGTCCGGGTCACCATGGAGGATGGGTCACAAGGCTGGGGACAGGTGTCCACCTATCACTCTGACATCACATGTCAGGTGCTGCATCGGCAGGTAGCGCCCTGGGTGCTGGGGCAGGACACGACAGACCTCGATGACCTGCTCGATATCGTGACCGAGCGAGAACACAAGTTTCCCGGCTCTTACCTGCGCCGAGCGATGGCCGGGCTTGATACCGCGATCTGGGATATGCGGGGCAAGCAGGCGGGCAAACCTGTGGCGGCGCTCTTGGGTGGGTCGGCTGGCAGCATCCGCGCCTATGCCTCATCAATGAAACGCGATATCACGCCCAAAGACGAGGCCGAGCGCCTCAAACGTCTGCAGGGTGACAAGGGATTTGACGCCTTCAAAGTGCGCGCCGGGGCCGAGGTAGGCCGCAATCAGGATGAATGGCCGGGTCGCACAGAAGAGATCATCCCCACCATGCGTCGCGAAATGGGCGAGGCGGCTGCCCTCTTGATCGACGCCAACAGCTGTTACAGCCCGGACCGCGCCATTGAGGTGGGTCATCTGCTGCAAGAGCACGGCTTTGGGCATTTTGAGGAACCCTGCCCCTATTGGGAGCTTGAGCAGACCAAAGAGGTGACGGATGCCTTGGAGATAGACGTCACCGGCGGGGAGCAGGATTGTGATCTGCCCACATGGCGCCACATGATCAACATGCGCGCCGTTGATATCGTGCAGCCCGATATCCTCTACCTCGGGGGGATCAGCCGCACGTTGCGTGTCTGTCGCATGGCGGCAGAGGCCGGTTTGCCGGTCACGCCCCATTGCGCCAACCTGTCTTTGGTGACGCTCTTTACGATGCACCTGCTGCGCGCCATTCCGAACGCGGGCAAGTACCTTGAGTTCTCGATCGAGGGGGCAGATTACTATCCGTGGCAAGATGGGCTTTTCGTCGAGGATCCGTTTGTAATTGAGGCAGGTTGTGCCACCGTTTCGGATGCGCCCGGTTGGGGGATCGAGGTGTCGCCCGAATGGCTGGCGCAGGCGCATTATCAGGTTAGCGAACATACGCATTAGACTGGTTGGGCCTGCCATGTTGCGGCCTGAGCAGATCCGGCGCTTGGGCTGAAAACATTGGATTTCATGAGGCAAACGCCCCGTGGAGACCGGGCGCACTGTTCCCTTGCCGAACCCCAGCCCTATAAATTAGGCTACCATGCAGCGGCGAGGAAGAATGACGTGACACCCAAGATCAACGCATCGACCGGGACACATATAAGGGCGACGGACGTGGCACTGCATCGCCCGTTGAAGCTATGCCCCTCGTCTCGCCGTGACATCGTATCATGCGCAGGCGGCTTTGTGACGCCTGAAGCACTCAAGCGTCTTGCAGGCGCCAGGGACATGGCGACAGGACGGATGACAGATGAAAACAGATGGCAATAACCGCAGATAACATATCCGCCCCTCGGGCAAACAAAGTCCCTTCTGCCAATGAGGGCTTTGGCAACGAACTGCCCCTCGCGTCTGTCCTCGTTATTGACGACGAACCGGGCATGCGGAATTTCCTGCAGAAAATTTTGGCGGAGGTTTGCGCCAAGGTTGACGTGACCGACTGCACGCAAAACGCCTCAGACCTTTTGGACAAGAACACCTATGACGTCATTGTTCTCGACAACATCATGCCGGACAAAACGGGATTGCAGTGGTTGGCAGAACAGCGTCAGATTGGGCTCTTCAGTGACGCGATCCTGATCACGGCGCATGCAGATCTAGACACGGCGATCCAAGCCATACGCGCGGGTGCCAGCGACTTTTTGTTAAAACCGTTTCGATCCAACCAAGTTCTAAACGCCATCGCACTGAGCCTAGAACGCAATCGGTTGAGACGCCAAAACTCTGTCTTGCGCCATGAATTGGAAACGGGTCGAGACATTCTGAACCAACGCGATGCGCTTCTTGGTAAATCCACAGAAATCCAAACCGTCAGACAGGAAATTGAGCTTGCGTCCGTATCGCATGCCCATGTCGTCATTCGCGGCGAAGTCGGATCGGGCAAGCAAGTGGCAGCCCGGATGCTGCATGCATCTTCGCCGCGGGGCCAAAAGCCGTTTGTTTGGCTGAAGTGCTACGGGATGACGGAAGAGACATTCAAACGGAGGCTCTTTGGTCAACTCGAAGAAGACGCCAGCGGTGAATTTGCCGGCGATGAAGGTATATTGCGCAGCGCAACCGGCGGCACGCTCTATCTGGAAGATGTGGAAATGCTCTCGCCCGCCTGCCAGAACATCCTGGCCGAGCTGCTGAGCACGGGCCGCTTCACGCCTCTGGGCGCCAGCAGAAGCGTCGATCTTGATGTCCGGATCGTCAGCTCCACGTCGCGCCCCTTGGCCGACATTGCCGAAGAACGCTCCTTCCGGGCGGATCTGTTTTATCTGCTGACCGTCGTTGAAATTGTTCTGCCGCCCTTGAGAGAACGCGCAGATGATGTGATCGAACTGACCGAGTTCTTCTCTGAAACCCTGGCGTCCCGGATGGGGGCAAAAATACCGCCTTTCACGCAGCTCGCCCGCCGCAGGTTCCTGACCCACACATGGCCCGGCAATGTGATGGAACTGAGAAATGCGGTCGAACGCGCGCTGATCCACGCGAATTTTGATGATGCTCTGGGGCCAAACACAGCCAAGTTTGAAGTGGAAAGCCTGGCCGCGATTGAACAACGCCACATCCTCGCGGTGCTGGAGGCGTGCAACGGCAACCGGGCCGAGGCCGCGCGGCGGCTTGGCGTGGCGCGTAAAACCATTGATCGCAAGTGCCAGGTTTGGGGTGTCTGAGCCGATGCGGTCGGTACGCCTCAGACTTCTGATTATCGCGCTTTTGCCCTTTATTGTTGTCTTGCCGCTCTTGTTGGGCGTGACCATGGTGCGATGGATCGACCGGTACGACGACCTGTTGATTTCAAAGGTCGCCAGCGATCTTCGCGTTGCAGAACAGTATTTTGGACGCATTGAGGCGACACAAGCAGCCGAGGTTGCTGCCCTCGCCAAATCGGTAGGCTTTGCCGAGGCCGCCTCCCGAGGCCCCGTGGCGCTCTCTGCTTTTCTAGAACAAGAACGGGTAACCTTAGGCCTCGATTTCCTGGTTTGGAAATCAGTATGGGACCCTGTCCTTCCCAATGCCGCCAGAGAGGTCGCCATCTCTGCGGCCCCGGACGCGCCGATCGCCCATCTGGTGCTCCTGAACACCAGCGCCTTGCGCGGTATTTCCAACGAACTGGCAGATCGCGCGGTCATCCCGCTTGTGCCCACCGAGGCCGCGCGCCAGATTGATCGGGATGTGGAAGACCGCGGGATGTTTATTCTGGCCGCGCACCGGTCTCCTGAGGGAGACGCGGTGCTGATAGGTGGCCGGCTTCTCAACAAGAACCTTGACGTGATCGATACCATGAATGCCCTGATCTACCGCGATGAGGACGGGCAGATTTCTCGTACAGGCACCACCACGCTCTTTCTCGATGATGTACGCATCTCGACCAATGTGCGGCTATTTGAAGGGTCCCGCGCCTTGGGAACGCGCGTGTCTGAGGCTGTTTGGCGGCAGGTGATGGAGACGGGACGCACCTGGCTTGATCGCGCGTTTGTGGTGAACGACTGGTACATTTCGGGCTACGTGCCGCTCTCCGATATTTCAGGCAATCGCATTGGCATGCTCTACACCGGCTTCTTAGAGGCACCCTTTGTCGCGCAAAGGAACGCCACCGTCGCCGTCTTGATCTTCGCCTTCTTCGCGGTGGTCGTCCTGTCTGTCCCATGCTTTTTGTGGCTCGCGCGCGGGATCTTCTCTCCCTTGGAGAGGATGACCGCGACGATGGCCAGGGCCGAGGCGGGCGCCTTGGACGCGCGGATTGGCGCGGTCGCGGAGAAAAATGAAATCGGCGCAGTGGCCGGGCACCTCGACCGCTTGCTGGATCAGGTGGAAGAGCGGGATGCGTCCTTGAGAGACTATGCCGACAATCTCAACGATCTCGTCGAACAGCGCACGCAGCAGCTCAAAGAGGCCAACAAAAAACTGGAAGACACGTTTGCCAGATTGGTGATGTCAGAAAAGCTTGCCACCGTGGGTGAAATCACGGCTGGCGTTGCCCATGAAATCAACAATCCCGTGGCCGTCATACAAGGCAATCTGGAGCTCATCCGGCGTGACCTTACGCCTGATCAAGAAAGAGAGCTGAAGACCGAGCTCGACCTCATTGATGCCCAGACACACAGGATCAACATCATTGCGAGCAAGCTGCTCAACTTTACCCGCCCGGACGAGATGTCGGATTTGCTGACGCTGGTGCACGCGGAAAAGGCCGTGGAGGACGCGTTGGTCCTCGTCGCGGCTGACTTGCGCAAATACAACGTCAAGACCAAACTCGATCTGACACCGACGCCGCCGTTCCGCGCGGTAGAGACGGAACTGCAGCAGGTGATCGTCAACCTGGCGATCAATGCGGCCCAGGCTATGGAAACAGGCGGCATTCTGAGCCTGAGCACGCGCCAGGCCATCCGCGATGGCGAGCGCGGAACAGAGATTGTCGTTCAGGACACGGGCCCGGGCATTCCGCCCAGTAAAATCGACAGCGTATTTGATCCGTTCATGACGTCAAAGCTTGGCACTGGAACAGGTTTGGGTCTCTCGATTTCCCAGACCCTTGTCACCCGAGTCGGCGGTTTGATCAGCGTCAGCAGCGAGGAAGGCAAAGGCGCCACGTTTTTTGTGTGGTTTCCGGCAGCGGACAATTTGTCCCCCGTGACGCTAGAGCCCACTTAAAAAGTGGACATTTTGTCCCTGTGGCATCTGTTGAATTGTAGATATCAGGACAATTTGGCCTTATCCCAGAGCACCAGAATGCCTTTAACTACCTGATAATTAATAATAAGTTATTGACGCAAGGGATCTGCGACGTATTGTCTTTTCATCGCTACTGGTTGGCGGTGCCACCGAACAGCTTTCCTGTCTGAGGAGAACTGGAGAGCTAGGGACGCACAAGGGGGACCATTTTTACCGCCGCTGTCACTGCTGTGACAAATGTCGACTGGGCGAGCTTACCGGGACACCGGTCTTAAGGCGTAATCTCTTGTTTCGTGTGTGTGTTTAGCAGAATGCAAACCGGAATGAGTGGTGCGCGTAATCTGGGAGGATCATGTATGAAGAAAATTCGCTATCGTAACTGGCTGACCGCCGCAGCTATGGCCACGGGCCTGCTTGCAGCGGATATGGCCGCGGCAGAGGAAACGCAGTATTTCCCGATCGCCAGTAGTCGGGTGGGGCCATACTCCGCCATGGGCACCGGTTACTACGGTGCGCAGATCGATTACCTGAACTACGTCAACATGAATGGCGGCGTGAACGGTGTCATGCTCACCTGGCAGGAATGCGAGACCGAGTACAACGCCGTGAAAACCGTCGAATGCTATCAGCGTCTGCTTGAAAAAGACGGGCAGAAAATCGTTGTGTTTGACACGCTCGGCACACCCGGCGCCTACGCAGTCATCAACCGGATGGCTGAAGACGAGGTTGTGCTCGCGCAATACGGCTATGGCCGCACAGATGCGGCGGACGGCACCGTATGGCCTTGGGTCTTCAATGCTGCTGGCCATTACTGGTCGCAGATGGCTGTGAAGCTGAAGTTCATGGCTGAAAAGGAAGGCGGCATTGAAAACATGAAGGGCAAGAAGGTCGTGCATATGCACATCGACAGTGCCTACGGCCGCGAACCCCTTCCAGCCATGCGCGCCATCCTCGCGGAATGGGGTGCCGAACTGGTGGAAATCTCTATCCCGCCCCCAGGTCTGGAACAGCAGTCACAGTGGCTGCAGGTCCGCAAGGAACGCCCCGACTGGGTGACATTCTGGGGCGCTGGCTCTGGCATGAACTCAACCGGCATGACCAACGCGGCCCGGATCGGGTTTGATCGTGAAAAGCTGATCTATGTCACCTTTGGCGCGGCTGAAGAGGACATGTTCCCTGCAGGTGATGCGGCAACTGGCACATATGCTATGGCCAACGCGCTTCCGGGCGATCAGTTCCCGCTGGTTCAGTCGATCAAGGAGCAGGTCTATGGTGCCGGTAAAGGCAACCTGGCGGAAGATAGCCGGATTGGAACCGTGTATTGGAACCGTGGTCTGGGCGCTGCCGTGACGTATATCGAAGCGCTTCGCGTAGCGCAGGAGATGCACGACAAGGTTGGCAAAGCTGTGACAGGTGCGGAATTTCGCGCGGGCTACGAAAGCCTTGTGATGGATGATGCGCGTCTCGAAGAGCTTGGCATCAAAGGCATGATCGCGCCTTTCGCGATGTCTTGCGCTGAAAATGCCGGTGCTGGCAAGTTTGCGATGATGCAGTGGGACGGAACACAGTTCCAGCAAGTCACGGATTGGGAGGAGCCACTGGATCCCGCCTACATTCGTGGTCTCGTGGAAGCATCTGCTGCGAAGTTCGCGAGCGAAAACGGCATCACGCCACGTGAGTGCCCAGCTTCCTAAAGCCATAAACACTTGAGAGGACCGACGGGATCGTCGGTCCTCCATACCTCGCCAGGAGCTTAACCGCTTCAGCGCACGAGTGAATTACAAGAAATTGACGGACTTCACATGACTGCAAGCGATAACATTCTGGAGATAAACTCCATCGAGGTGGTGTATGACAGCGTGATATCCGCGCTTCATGACGTCACCCTCTCTGTACCGCGCGGCAAGATCGTGGCCCTTCTCGGGGGCAACGGCGCGGGAAAAAGCACAACGCTGAAATCAATCTCGACCATGCTGGCCGCTGAACGCGGCAAGGTGACCAGAGGCAGCATCTCCTATGATGGGACGCCTGTAAAATCTCAGGATCC
>CAKZYL010000123.1 GCA_937884705.1 uncultured Roseovarius sp.
AGCGCGATCAGCCCGTGTGAGTGTGGTTGCAGGCGGCCCGAAGACCGGCAAGCGCGTGCTGCGTGCGATGTCGCACACATCGCCCATCACGGCTGAGGCTGTTGGTCCCTCGCCAGCGCCGGGTCCGCGCAATACGATCTGTTCGACAGCGTCCCCTTCGATGGCGACCATGTTGGTGCCACCCTGTAACTGGCCCATGGGTGAGGTCGCAGGCACAAGGCAGGGCAGCATCCGCTGTTCCAGTCCGCGACCGGGCCGTTGCGCCACACCGAGCAGCTTGATCTTGAACCCCATGTCATTGGCGTGCCGGATGTCATCGATGCTGACCCTCTCGATCCCTTCCTGCTCGATCCCGTCAAAGTCGACCTGCGTGCCGAAGGCAATGGAAGATAGGATGGCGAGTTTGTGTGCGGCATCGATGCCGCCCACGTCGAGTTGCGGATCGGCCTCCAGATACCCAAGGGCGTCGGCTTCGGCAAAAACCTCGTCATAGCTGAGGCCTGCGCTTTCCATGCGGGTCAGGATGTAGTTGCACGATCCGTTCATCACGCCGACGATCCGGGTGATGTCGTTGCCCGCGAGCCCTTCGCTCAGTGCTTTGATCACAGGGATGCCCCCAGCAACCGCTGCCTCATAACGCAGGGAGACCCCAGCCGCTTCTGCCGCTTCGGCCAGCGATTGGCCATGCACGGCGAGCATGGCCTTGTTGGCTGTGACAACGTCCTTTCCAGCGGAGATCGCGGCCTCGACAGAGGCTTTGGCAGCACCGTCTGTTCCGCCCATCAACTCGACATAGATGTCCACATCATCCCGCCTGGCCAGTGCAACGGGGTCGTCTTCCCATGCATAGGACGAAAGGGACACGCCGCGGTCCTTGTCGCGGCTTCGCGCGCTGACGGCGCTGATTGTGATATCGCGGCCCGTCCGCGCCGCCAGCTTGGCAGCGTGCTGGCGTACGATCTTGACCACACCGATACCAACCGTTCCCAATCCGGCAATACCTAGGCGCAAGGGAGCGTTCATGTGGGTGTCCTTTTCGTCATGCGCACCGATCTTCGGGCGATTGATCGCGATGTAACGGGTTCCGTGATGGGGTGCAATTGCCCTGCGCGTGCAGCGTCAGTTGCGTGCCGCCTCAAGCTGCTCTTCTGTTTCTGAGTCAATGACGTCGCGCTGTTGTAAGGCGTCTGCACGGGCGCGCAGTGAGGCAATGCGCGCATCCAGCGACTGCGTGGTCTCAGCTGGGTCATCAACAACAGGCGCGCTGCTCATCAAGAGCGGACCGATCGGGACGAGTTTTGGGATATCTGTGCCTTCGACGTCCGGCGAAATTGTGCCGTCGAGTTCGGGGAACTGCGTGCAGGCGCCAAGCGTCAGGCACAGCAAAATTGATGTGGCGCGTATCACGTGACAGGTATCCGCAGATGGGCGGTTCATGCGTAAAAAGATGCACGATGGACGCGTCTGGCGCAAGCGCCGCGTGGTTTTGAACGCTTGTTCAGTTAAACGCGACACCATGCCCCGGACGATTGGATCACATTCTGGCATTACAGGACCGCGTGTGCGCGCAGCGGCGCTTGCCTTGTTTGCGCGCCACGGGTTTGCGGCAGTCTCCATGCGTCAGATTGCGGCTGAGGTCGGGGTGCAGGCCGGGGCGCTGTACAACTACACGCCAGACAAACAGAGCCTTCTGTTTGATTTGATGCGTAGCCATATGGAGGAGTTGTTGGAAGCGTTGCCATCCAACTCCGCTGCTCCTGTGACAGAGCAGCTGGAAGAGTTTGTCCGGTTCCACATCGCGTTTCACGATGAACGCCCTGACCTTGTCTTTATTGCCTATATGGAATTGCGTAGCCTTGAGCCTGATAATTTTGCGGTGATCGAGCAGTTGCGTGGTCGTTATGAAACGGTGCTGGAATCGATCTTGCAGATTGGTGCAGGGGAGGGTGCGTTTTCTGTCGGCGACACCAAAGTCACCACATTGGCCATTATTGCCATGCTCACCGGTGTGACCACGTGGTTCCGTCCAGAAGGACGTTTGAGTTTGCGCGCTGTTCAGGATCAGTACTGGAACATGGTGCACAGGATGGTGACGGTGGCGCCGGAGCGGACTGTTTAGTCCCTGCGGGTCTAAAGGCGCCCGCCCGCCGACCCGCAAGCGCAAGTGCAGAGCGACGGGAACCACCACAACCGTTTGGTTCTCTCATTCCCGAGGACCTGTATGTACAGGTGGGCGCCAGGTAACCAGGCCAGGGCCAGGACAGAGCCAGCTCCCTCGGAATTGTTTAAGGCCACCGGAATGCAACCGTTCACGAGAAGGGCAGCACCCGCCACCCTTCTGACCTAGTGCACCCGCGCGCAACCATCAAGGGGTTGTGTATGTTCTCTTTTTGTTCATAATTGCCGCATGTTGACGATGCCTGAAACAACAATGGGTCCTATCCTTAAACCCGGCCAACTCTTGGCCCGGGGCGTCTGCCGACATCTGATGGACCTCGATTTCGCCTGTTTGGAGGAATTCACGCCCGAGCGGGGCAAGCGCGTCGATGTGATGGCCGTGGGCCCAAAGGGCGAGATCTGGGTGATTGAGTGCAAATCATCGCGGGCGGATTACCAATCTGATGGCAAATGGGAAGGCTACCTCGATTGGTGCGACAGGTATTTTTGGGCGGTGGATGAAGGTTTCCCGACAGAGCTTTTGCCTGTGGACACGGGGCTGCTCATCGCCGATGCCTATGACGCTGAGATCATCCGCATGGCGCCCGAAAGCAAGCTGCCCGGCGCGCGGCGCACGGCGCTGACACGTCGCTTCGCGCGTCATTCCGCGATGCGGTTGCAAGGGTTGCGCGATCCGGGTGTGTGACGGCTCAACCCCACAGTGAGCGTGGGATTTGAGCACCAGAGCATTCCCCGGTAGGATCAGTGCATGACAACGAAGGATGTCTCTTATGTCTCGTGACACCAACCTAATCCTCTGCCCGATCAACCTGCGCCATGCAAAAATGGACACCAGCGCCTATGATGAGGCCGTGGCCATGGCGCGGCGGAGGGGCGCCAAGCTTTTGGTGGCGACAGTGGCCCCGGAGATGGAGCGCAACCTCAACATCTCCGATTCAAAGGAATACTGGGGAAAGGCGCTACAGAAATGGATCGCGGCCTTTCCGGCGGACGGGGTGGAGGTGGAGACCGTCGTGCCACTGGGCGCGGTGCACCGTCAGATCGTGAAACTGGCCGATGAGCGCAAGGTGGATGTGATCGTGATGAGCTCCGCCAATCCCGGCATCAAAGACTATATCCTGGGCACGACGGCGAGCCATGTGGTGACCCATGCTCATTGTTCGGTGTACGTGGTGCGAAGTTAATGGCCCGACGGATCCATTGACGAGCGCGCGTTGACTATGATTTGCGCGCTTCAGCGATCTTGACCGCTGCGAGGATCTCCTCGGCGATTTCGCGGGCCTCATCGGGGTCGAAATCCATAGGGATCTCGGTGCTGCCGGCCTCAATGTAAAGACGCACCATGCCTTTGTCGGTCGGGCCGATTTGAAGGTTTGCTTCAATGTCGCGTTCGCTGTTGATGCCCATTGTGTCCTCCGCGTCTCATGTGACGTACCCCGTCCCTAAAGGCGAGGCAAGCCACATGGGCGCGGGTCAGACAATGGCCAGCGCAGACAACACCATCGTGCCGACGATGACACCGTAGACAATGGCCAACGCGTGCCAGCTACCAGCCTGAACGCGCATTTCTTTGATCAGATCGTCTCGTTTCATTTGCTCAATCCTCTTTGGCTCTGCGGCCTGCTTGACCCAACGTAGGGGCGCTTCTTCCTTGAAAGCCAAAACCGAACGATTGTTCATCGTCCGGTGGTTCAATGTGTGATCGTGGCGGCCGGTTCTCCGACCTGCGCTACGTATGTGGCGAAAACTGCTTAGGCAGTCATTGCCATGGCTGAGAGAACAAATGTTCCGATCAGCACGCCGTAGAAAATGAGCACAGACTGCCAGGTGGCACTATGCATGCGAAGTTCGCGGTTTAGGTCATCGCGGTTCATGATCGCCTCCTGTGATCTGGTTACCGTTTCGGGCAGGTCTTGCCCTCATGACCGGCATATATGTGCTTTTGCCGGTATGGCAATCAAAATCGGAGCAAAACTCTATGCATTTTTTGCATATCCGATTAGCTGCCTCAGCATAGCTGTGGATAACTGAATAATTTTAAGTAAATTCAACGGTTAGTGCGACGTTCCTGCCGCTTTGATTGGGCCTTGAAGTGGCATCACATTGAACATTCCCTCTTGACGATCCTTCATAGCCAAAGCAGCGGCATGGGCGGCGGCGGCTGTGGTGTAATATGGGATCTTGTCATAGAGCGCGACAGAGCGGATTTCGCGGCTGTCTTCCACGGCTCTTGCGCCTTCGGTGGTGTTCATAACGAGGTCAATCTCGTTGTCCTTGAGCATGTCCACGACGTCGGGACGGCCCTCGTAGACTTTGTTCACCACCTCACAGGAAATCCCGTGTCCTTCAAGGAATGCAGCCGTGCCGCGCGTGGCCACGATGAAGAAGCCAAGATCGACCAGCGTTTGCGCCGTTTCCACCAGCTGAGGCGTCTTATCATCGTCTTTGATCGAGAAAAACACCTTGCCGCCATCGGGCAACTGCGTGCCGGCACCCAGCTGTGCTTTGAGGAAGGCGCGCGGGAAGGACACGTCCCAGCCCATGACCTCGCCGGTGGAGCGCATCTCTGGTCCCAAGATTGTGTCTACCCCTGGGAAGCGGGCGAAGGGCATCACAGCTTCTTTGACCGAGAACCACGGCATAGCGGGATCGGCCAAGGTCATCTGGTCGGCCATGGGCAGCGTTCCGGGTTTGGCATCGGCTGGATAGGTCCCGCGATGCGGAAAGTTTGACAACGGCTCGCCCGACATCAAACGCGCGGCGATCGAGGCAATGGCGCTGTCGGTCGCTTTGGCCACAAACGGCACTGTCCGCGACGCGCGGGGGTTCACCTCGATGAGGTAAATGTCGTTGCCTTGGACGGCAAACTGCACATTCATCAGGCCACGGACATTGAGCGCCTTGGCCAGCGCCTCTGTTTGACGTTCAATCTCTGCGATGATCTCGGGCTTTAGAGAGTAGGGCGGCAGCGAACAGGCACTGTCGCCGGAATGCACGCCCGCCTCTTCAATGTGCTGCAGGATGCCCGCCACATGCACGTTCTCGCCGTCGCTCAGCGCATCCACGTCGCACTCAATGGCGCCGGAGAGGTATCCGTCCAGAAGAACGGGGCTGTCGCCCGACACAACCACGGCTTCGGCGATGTATCGTTCAAGCTGGGCCATGTCGCGCACAATCTCCATAGCACGGCCACCCAGCACGTAGGAGGGGCGGATCACGAGGGGGAAACCGATGTCCTCGGCAATGGCCAGCGCCTGTTCATTTGTCGCGGCAATGCCGTTGCGCGGCTGTTTTAGGCCCAGCTGATTGACCAGCGCCTGGAACCGTTCGCGGTCTTCTGCCAGGTCGATGGCATCGGGCGAGGTGCCGAGGATCGGGATGCCCTCATCATGCAATGCGTTGGCCAGTTTGAGCGGGGTCTGGCCGCCGAATTGCACGATCACCCCGTGCAACGTGCCTTGCTCCTGCTCTTTGGTCAGAATTTCCATGACATGTTCAAAGGTCAGCGGCTCAAAATAGAGCCGGTCTGACGTGTCGTAATCCGTCGAGACGGTCTCTGGGTTGCAGTTTATCATGATCGTTTCATAGCCCGTGTCCGTCAGAGCGAAACAGGCATGACAGCAGCAATAGTCAAACTCAATGCCTTGGCCGATCCGGTTTGGGCCGCCGCCCAAGATCACGACCTTTTTGCGATCAGAGGGCCGCGCCTCGCATTCCACCTCGCCCATCATCGGGACCTCGTAGGTGGAATACATGTAGGGCGTCTGCGCCTCAAATTCCGCCGCGCAAGTGTCGATGCGCTTGAAGACCGCCCGCACGCCCAAGGCCAACCGCGCACGACGGACCTGACCTTCGTCACGGCCGGTGATGTTGGCTAGGCGTGCATCCGTGAAGCCAAGCATTTTCAGTGCGCGGAGGCCCTGTTCGTCAGTCGGGAGACCCTCCTGCCTCACCCGCTCTTCGGTCTCGACGATCTCCCGAATGCGCGCCAAGAACCATGGGTCGAACTTGGTGGCAAGGAAAATCTCATCATCGGTAAGCCCGTGGCGCATGGCCTGCGCGATGGTGCGCAGCCGGTCAGGGGTTTGCGCGGAGATGGCCTTGATCACCGCCGCTTTGTCTGGCGCGCCTTCGATATCGACCTCGTCAAAGCCGGTGAGGCCGGTCTCCATGGAGGCGAGCGCCTTTTGCAGGCTCTCATGGATCGTCCGGCCGATCGACATCGCCTCGCCCACGGATTTCATGGCCGTGGTCAGGTGCGGCTCCGACCCGGGGAATTTCTCGAACGCAAAGCGCGGGATCTTGGTGACCACGTAATCGATGGTTGGCTCAAAGCTCGCGGGCGTGACCTTGGTGATGTCATTGTCGAGCTCATCGAGCGTGTAGCCCACCGCGAGCTTGGCCGCGATCTTGGCGATCGGGAACCCGGTCGCCTTGGAGGCCAGCGCAGAGGAGCGCGACACACGGGGGTTCATCTCAATGACCACCATGCGCCCGTCATCAGGGTTGATCGCCCATTGCACATTGGAGCCGCCCGTTTCGACGCCAATCTCGCGCAGCACGGCGATCGAGCCATTACGCATGATCTGGTATTCTTTGTCCGTCAGCGTAAGCGCAGGCGCAACAGTTATGGAATCGCCCGTGTGCACGCCCATCGGATCCACGTTTTCTATGGAACACACGATGATGGCGTTGTCGGCTTTGTCGCGCACGACCTCCATCTCGTATTCTTTCCAACCCAGCAGGGACTGGTCGATCAGGATCTGACTAACGGGGGACGCATCGAGGCCGGACTTGCAATAGTATTCATAGTCGTCGCGATTGTAGGCCACGCCGCCGCCTGTGCCGCCTAAGGTAAAGGCCGGGCGGATGATCGCGGGCAGGCCAATCTCCTCGAGCGCGTCCATGCATTCTTCAATCGTGTTGGCGATGGTGGCCTTGGGGTTTT
>CAKZYL010000124.1 GCA_937884705.1 uncultured Roseovarius sp.
CCTTGAAGGATCAGGGTGTGGACGTCGTATTCGGATATCCCGGGGGCGCGGTGCTGCCGATTTATGACGAGGTATTTCAGCAAAACGACATTCGCCACATTTTGGTGCGTCACGAACAGGGCGCAGTGCACGCCGCCGAAGGCTATGCCCGTTCGACCGGAAAGCCGGGCGTTGTTCTGGTCACCTCCGGCCCCGGCGCGACGAACGCCGTGACGGGCCTGACGGACGCTTTGATGGACAGCATTCCGATCGTTGTTCTGACCGGTCAGGTCCCGACCTTTATGATCGGCACGGACGCCTTCCAGGAAGCCGACACAGTGGGGATCACGCGGCCCTGTACCAAGCATAACTGGCTGGTCAATGACACTGAGAAACTCTCGGATGTCATGCATCAGGCATTTCACGTGGCCACCTCTGGCCGCCCCGGTCCAGTGCTGGTCGACATTCCAAAAGATGTTCAATTCGCCTCTGCGGAGTATACGCCGCCGGCCAAAGCGACAGTGAGCCACTATCAGCCGCAGGTCAAAGGCGACATGGACACGATCACGGAATTGGTCGAGGCCATTGAAAAGGCAGAGCGTCCGATCTTTTACACCGGCGGCGGCGTGATCAATTCCGGCCCTGCCGCGAGCCAGCTCCTGCGCGAGTTGGTCTCGGCCACGGGCTTCCCGATCACATCCACGCTGATGGGCCTGGGCGCCTACCCTGCCTCCGGTGAAAGCTGGATGGGCATGTTGGGCATGCACGGTCTTTATGAGGCCAACCTGGCGATGCATGATTGCGACCTGATGGTAAACATCGGCGCGCGGTTCGATGACCGCATCACCGGGCGGCTCGATGCGTTCAGCCCGGGGTCGAAGAAGGCCCATATCGACATCGATCCCTCCTCGATCAACAAGGTGATCAAGACCGATATCCCGATCATCGGCGACATCGCGCATGTTCTGGAGGATGTGCTCAAGGTCTGGAAAGCCCGCGGTCGCAAGACCAACAAGGCCGCCGTCGCCAAGTGGTGGGAACAGATCGAAGAGTGGAAGACGGTCAAATGCCTCGCCTTCACGCAAGAGGGCAAGACGATCAAACCGCAATACGCGCTCGAGCGTCTTGAGGCCCTGACCAAAGGCCATGATCGCTATATCTGCACCGAAGTGGGCCAGCATCAGATGTGGGCCGCGCAATACATGGGGTTTGAGGATCCCAACCGCTGGATGACATCCGGGGGCCTGGGCACCATGGGCTACGGCTTCCCCGCGTCCATTGGCGTGCAGGTCGCACATCCGGACGCGCTCGTGATCAACGTGGCGGGCGAAGCCTCTTGGCTCATGAACATGCAGGAAATGGGCACCGCGGTGCAGTTCCGCCTGCCCGTGAAGCAGTTCATTCTCAACAATGAACGCTTGGGCATGGTGCGCCAGTGGCAGGAGCTCCTGCACGGCGAGCGGTATTCCCATTCCTGGTCAGAGGCCCTGCCCGACTTTGTGAAACTGGCCGAGGCGTTTGGCTGCAAAGGCATTATGGTCCAGGATCCCGCAGATCTCGACGATGCGATCATGGAGATGATCAACTATGACGGCCCGGTCATCTTTGATTGCCTGGTCACAAAGCACGAAAACTGCTTCCCTATGATCCCGTCGGGTCAGCCGCATAACAAGATGCTCCTGGGCGAAGACGCCTCGACGAAAGATGCCATCGGCGCCTCTGGCGCGGTTTTGGTGTAAGGAACAAGACATGTCCGCTCTAAAAATCAAAAAAGGGTCGAGCCAGCATTCGGCCTACAACCTACGCCCCACGTTTTCGGACACGGTGGAAAGCCACACGCTGGCCGTCATCGTGGACAACGAACCGGGCGTTCTGGCGCGCGTTATCGGCCTCTTTTCGGGCCGGGGCTACAACATCGACAGCCTCACCGTGGCAGAGGTGGATCATCAGGGGCACCAGTCGCGCATCACCATTGTAACGCGCGGCACGCCGCAGGTGATCGAACAGATCAAGGCACAGCTGGGCCGGATCGTTGTGGTGCATGACGTGCATGACCTGACGGTCGAGGGCAGTTCGGTTGAGCGCGAGCTGGCGCTGCTCAAGGTGGAAGGCACAGGCGACAAACGTGTCGAGGCGCTGCGTCTGGCAGATATTTTCCGCACCAATGTCGTGGACAGCACGCTCGACAGCTTTGTCTTTGAAATCACCGGCACACCGGACAAGGTCGATGCGTTTGCGGACCTCATGCGACCATTGGGGCTTACCGAAATCGCGCGCACAGGCGTCGCGGCGCTTGTTCGGGGAACATAATCAAATCAAAGCGCTAGAAGTCTAAATGAATAAAGCCGCGCCAATCCCCTGGCGCGGCTTTTTTTGGTTTTTGGGCTCAATCAACCTTTGTGGCGCAGGCTGTTCCAAACCCCGGTGAAGACGACCGCGAAGAGGACGTGACCCGCAAGTGCCACCCATGTGATCCCGGTAAAGCCAAGGAACGCCGCGTTGCCCGCCACCAGATGCGCCATGAAGTAGAGCGCAAAGACCCACAGGCCGACCCCATAGATCGCCGACGCCGCGAGCGACGGGATGAAGGGTGTCAGCCGTGACCGGATCGGCTCAGCAATCAGGAGCCATCCCAGCGGATAGGCCACCAGGCCTGCGAAAAAATGCAGCGCTTCCGCGCCCGGGCGATAGCCGGAGCCAAAGATCGCGCTGATCGTTGCGTTCGCTAAGCCGACAGGCGCCAGGGTGGCGAAGCCCAACATCGGCGAAAGGACCTGTCCGAAAAAGTCAAAAGCTATAAAAGCCGCCGCACCGGCTGTGAAAAAGGCAATGATCTGCTCTGTGATCGAGTGTGCATTTACATGGGTGCCTTGGGTCATTGTGGTGTAGGCCATGGGTCATATCTCTCATGTGGATCCGCAGTTTGCGGTGTTGAACATGACCAATAGATTGCCCTCAAACTGCTTTACGTCGACCGATCACACGTCAGCGTGATAAATGAAGCGAGGAATGTCAGTATACCATGGTATATCTACATTTTCTGAAACAATTCCCCAACGTCACTTCAGTCGAGATAGGAGGAATGTTTCATCAAGTGTACGCCAGAATGGTGCTCTACGATCGCAGCACACGGAGGAAACAGCACACTGTCACCTTAGGAACGTCGTATCACAGATGCATTTTGATGTTCGCGACACACTGCTCAACACGCAGCGAGCAGGTCGGTCAAAATAGCTTCAACCCGCTTTTAAATCGCGTGCTGTCGCTCCCGTGTTTGCGCAGGTGCATTGAGCAGCAACATCCGGAAATGGTACCACCTGCGAGGGCGCGCCAGATGCATGCGAAGGACACGCCGTGGTTTTATGCAAGGTATCCTTGGGCGTGGTTGCGCGTATCAGGTCGTCGGTGAGCCCCTCGTAGTGCCCAGGCGCGACAAGGCTTGGATTGAGAGCAATCCGCATGTCCCCCTCTTCGCGCACGTCGAATTGTACGAGATCGCCAGGCGCCAAGAGCGTCAGGCTCTTGCAGGTGTCTGATGAGCGGCTGAAGTAAGCCAAACTTCGATGATCTTCGCACCATATCACCGCGCACTTCTTCGACATGTCACTCCATAGAATAACACCGTACATCGCTTCCCCAACTTCAGCTTTTTTCAATAACCGTCCGAGCAGGTTATAAGACGCCCCAAAAGAATTCATTTTGCTTTTTGTGACAAAATGACTAAACTTTGACGCTAATAAGCGTCAGTTTTTGTATAAAAGCCTATTTGACAGCTTTCGTGTCGTTGAATCGCCCAGTAGCCACAGTCATGTGATGGTTACGTAATAAAATAACACATTTCAGCGCAAAGGAATGATTCGTACGCCCCATGGCAAACAGCTCCAACAATCCTGCGGCAGTCAGACAAGTCTTTGGCGACAACCTTCGTCTTTTGACGCGCAGGTACAAATCTGTGTCAGGGGTGTGTCGCGAGCTTGGGGTCAACAGAACGCAATTCAACCGGTACCTCGCAGGGGAAAGCTTCCCCCGTCCCGATGTCCTCCAACAGATTTGCAGCTTTTTCGATGTCGATGCACGTGTTTTGCTCGAGCCTTTGGAAACCCTGACACACGGATACGGGGACCTGATCAATCATCCAATGCTGGAAGGTTTTTTCGGCAGGTCAACCGTCGACGTGCCCGAAGACCTGTTTCCCAACGGGTTCTATCGGTTTGCAAGACAAAGTTTTCTGGACAGCAGCCAATTCGTGCTGGGCCTCGTGCTGATCAAGCGCGCGGACGGCTACACATTCCTGCGCGGATTTGAACCCCGAAGCGCGCTCAAGGCAAAAGGGCTTTCTACCAAGACCTACACGGCAGAGTTTCGTGGCATTGTGATGCGACAGGAAGAAGGTGTCATGGCCGTGGTCACCAAACGCGACTCGATGTCGTGTTCGTTTAATTTCCTAGCCCAGAACACGGCGTTTCAATCCAATATCTGGGAGGGCTATGCCTCTCGCACAGTGCGTGAAAATGTCAGCGGGCGCCGCGCCATGCGGATGGTATATGAGCATTTGGGAACAGATTTTGGCAGGGTCCTGGATGTGGCGCGTCAAACTGGTGTCGTGCGCCATCAGGATGTGCCAGAGTACTATCTGAACCTTTTAAGGCCATCCGAAGAGTTTCGGTAAGCCAATAAAACCAGCGCTTGTTCGCTATCACCACCCTTGTCATACTCGTATCTGACCGGTTAATTAAACAAGCGTTCAATTCACCGGCGAGGGAGGAACAGCCATCATGGATTTCGGCTTGAACGAAGAGCAGCAGGCGATTTTTGACATGGCTTATGCCTTTGGCCAAGAGAATATCGCGCCGTTTGCACGCATGTGGGAGCAAGAAGGCACCATCCCGAAAGATCTTTGGCCCAAGGTCGGCGAGCTGGGTTTTGGCGCGCTCTACGTGGGCGAAGACCAAGGTGGCTCGGGGCTCAGCCGTCTTGACGGCACCTTGGTTTTCGAGGCGTTATCGATGGCCTGCCCCTCGGTATCGGCGTTTCTCTCAATCCACAACATGTGCGCAAAAATGCTCGACACATTTGCCAGTGACGAGATGAAGGCGCGCGTGCTGCCTGATGTGATGTCACTCAACACGGTCCTCTCCTACTGCCTTACAGAGCCGGGATCGGGCTCTGATGCCGCCGCACTCAAGACCCGCGCCGAGCGCACCAATGAAGGCTATGTGCTCAACGGCACCAAGGCCTTCATCTCCGGAGGCGGGTATTCGGACGCCTATGTCGTCATGGTTCGGACCGGGGATGACGGCCCGAAAGGCATATCGACGGTCTTCGTCAATGACGGCACGCCCGGCCTCTCCTTCGGCGGGCTCGAGGACAAAATGGGCTGGAAGTCGCAGCCGACCCGGCAGGTTCAATTCGATGACTGCAAGATCGCATCGGACAACCTCGTGGGTGAGGAAGGCCGCGGCTTTTCCTATGCGATGGCCGGCCTCGACGGCGGTCGGCTCAACATCGCGGCCTGCTCTATCGGGGCAGCGCAAGCCGCGCTCGATGCCACACGCAGCTACATGTCCGAACGCAAAGCCTTTGGTCAGAGCATTGACCAATTCCAGGCGTTGCAGTTCCGCCTCGCGGATATGGAGATAGAGCTACAGGCCGCGCGAACCTTCCTGCGTCAAGCCGCCTGGAAGCTCGACAACGGCGCCCCTGACGCCACCAAATTCTGCGCGATGGCCAAGAAGTTCGTAACCGAGGCGGGCAGCCGGATCTGCAACCAGTGTCTGCAGCTGCATGGCGGATACGGCTATCTGGCAGACTACGGCATTGAAAAACTGGTGCGCGACGTGCGCGTGCATGAGATTTTGGAAGGCACGAATGAGATCATGCGCATGATTGTCGCCCGTTCCCTTTTGGCCGACGCATGAGTGACATCTCCATTCGCGTTGAAGGCCGCGCAGGGCACATCACGCTCACCCGCCCTCAAGCTCTAAATGCCATGAGTTATGAAATGTGTCTTGCCATCGAAGACGCCCTTGATCTTTGGGTGGATGACGACGCTGTTAAGATGGTGATTATCGATGCGGAAGGTGACAAAGCGTTTTGCGCGGGCGGAGATATCCAAGAACTCTATGACACCGGCCTGCGCGGAGACTTTGCCTACGGCCAACTCTTCAGGCGCGACGAATACCGGCTGAATGCCAAGATAGCTGAATATCCCAAACCCTACATCGCCTTCATGCAGGGCTTCACCATGGGCGGCGGCGTGGGCATCTCGTGTCATGGCAGCGCCCGCGTGGTCTGCGAAACCTCCCAGATCGCCATGCCGGAATGCGGCATCGGCCTCGTGCCGGATGTCGGGGGCTCCTTGCTCCTGGCCCAAGCGCCGGGTCGGCTTGGCGAATATCTCGGCCTGACCACGGCGCGCATGGGGGCTGCGGACGCGATTTATGCTGGTTTTGCAGATATCTACATCCCGAAATCAAAGTGGCCGGATCTGATCGCAAAGCTCACGGAAACCGGCGACCTGGACACGCTTGAAGCCGCAGCGGAAGACGCGCCCGCAGGACAGCTCGCAGATCAACAGGCGGATATCGACGCCAATTTCGGCGGCGAAGGCCTGCGCGACATCACCAATGCCCTGCAATCCGATGGCGGCGACTTCGCCCAAGACGCCATGAAGCGGCTCTCGCGCAATTCGCCCCTCTCCATGGCCGTCGCGGTCGAGATGATCCACCGGCTGAGAGGCCCCGGCGCAGACATTCGCCGCGCCCTGGAACTTGAATATCGGTTCACCTATCGCGCCATGGAGCACGGCGATTTTCTGGAAGGCGTGCGCGCCGCCGTCATCGACAAGGATCGCAGCCCGAAATGGCAGCATGATCTCGCCGCCCCGCCATCGCTGGCCGTGACGAGGATGCTCATGCCGCTGGGCGCGGATAAACTGACATTCGACAACGAAGGAACCGCATCATGAAGGTTGGCTTTATCGGGCTGGGAAACATGGGCGCGCCCATGGCAACGAACCTTGCAAAAGCAGGGCATGACGTCACTGGATTTGACACCGCCGATGTGACGGTCGACGGCGTCACCCCGGCAAGCTCTGCTCAGGATGCAGCACAAGGCGCAGACGTGGTCATCACAATGCTGCCCAATGGCAAGATCCTGAGCCACGTCGCGGCGGAGATCATCCCAGCGATGGCCAAGGGTGCCGTGCTGCTCGATTGCTCCACGGTCGACGTGGACAGCGCCCGCACTGTGGCCGCACAGGCGCAGGAAGCAGGCCTATCAGCACTCGACGCCCCGGTCTCAGGCGGGATCACCGGTGCTGCCGCAGGCACACTCACGTTTATGGTCGGCGGCGACGAAGACGGGTTCAAAGTCGCCAAAGAGCTCTTTGATATCATGGGGCAAAAGGCCGTTCATTGCGGCCCATCCGGCAATGGCCAAGCCGCCAAGATCTGCAACAACATGATCCTCGGCGCGACCATGATCGTCACCTGCGAAGCCTTTGCGCTGGCCGACAAGCTTGGTCTGTCGCGCGAGGCGATGTTCGATGTGGTCTCCACCTCCTCGGGCTACAGCTGGACGATGAACGCCTACTGCCCAGCCCCGGGCATCGGCCCGCAATCGCCCGCTGATAATGGATATCGCCCAGGCTTTGCCGCAGAGTTGATGCTCAAGGATCTGCGTCTGGCCATGGATGCCGCGCAATCGGCCGATGCAGACACGCCCATCGGACGCGCCGCACAAGAGCTTTACGCGCAGTTTGTCGAAAACGAGGACGGGATGGGGCGTGACTTCTCCGCCATGTTGCCGCGCTTTGAAAAGCGGGGCCATACGTCAGACTAAACGCGCCTGAGCGTCAGCGCCTACGCCTCGAGACAGGTCTCACGGCCATTCTCGAGGACATAAACGCAGCCCTGCTTGTTGGACAGTGCATCCATCTCGTCGCGCGCCAGCCCGCGCACCAATCCACGTAGAACCTTGCCCAGCAACCCATGGGAAACAACGACAGTTTCGCCCTGCAGGTCCTCCAGAACACCTCGCACCCGGGCCTCGAGAGCATCAAAGCCCTCACCACCGGGGGCCGATGTGTAAAGAAAGAGATCGTTGAGGCCTCCCGTCGGAAGATCAGCGCGCAACTGCCCCTCCCATTCCCCCGTAGCGACCTCCGCAAGGCGCGGATCCGTTTCAAACGTGCGCCCAGACAGGGCGATCTCAGCCGTATGAACGGCCCGTCCCTGCGGGGAAACCAGGCATGGGATATCGGGCATCGCCTTTAAGACAGGGCCTACAATCGCCGCCTGCTGCGCGGCTTGCGCCAGGCCAAGGTCTGTCAGCGGGGAATCCAGGCGTCCTTGCAAACGACGCTCAAGGTTCCACTGGGTTTGACCGTGCCGCAGAAACCAAATTTTCGGGATCGTCGCCATTTCAACCAATTAAACAAAGGATTCAAAGGAAAACGCGCACATGCACGGGTAACCGGAACCAACGCTTTTTGCACCGCAATGTAAAGCTGTTTTCAGACCATCGCTGCCGACAAAGCGATGCACGCAACTGCGCAAAAAACTCAGGATCAAGTCACCCCCGCGATGCCAAGACATCCATGCCTTTTCTGCAATGCAGCAATTCTAAACCAGCAATTGTTTGGTCCGTCATGATAGTTAAGTTGCCGTTCGGGAGGACTTGAAACGCATACGTGCTGAAAGGACCTGTTCATGGCGCACGCTGTCGAAAACACCCGTTCCCTCTCCAACCCGCTGTCTGACATGTTGAACCGAGTGCGCGATGCGTTCGCAAAGCGCCGCACCTACAACAAAGTCCTGCGTGAACTCTCGGGTATGTCGGATCGCGAACTGACCGATATCAACCTGTGTCGCGGAGACATCCGTCGCGTGGCTTGGGAAGCAACCCAACTCTAAACTATTGCCGTCTCCGATCACCCACCAGAAGATTGTGAAAATCGTGAAATGGTGGGTGAAAAGAGATCACACATTTACCCTGCAAACCATTGAAAAAGCTTCGATTCTAGAGTGAGAAAATCTCTATTTGCCCCGCCAATGTGGCTCACACATGTCCAACCTGTCCAGCAATGCCATTCATGCAAAGTTGGTAGCTGCGAAGCAACAAAGAGTTCCTTCGTTCAAGGCGTTCAAGCGCCAAACGACTTGGCCCAAAGCAACTCCGACTGCTTCAACAAAATAAGCCCATAACACCCAAACCTTGCGCTATGTCCAAACAACTGCAAAGCGCCAAAAAAGCAGACATTGGACTGTGTGCGGGCGTCTCAAAGCAGACAGACCAACAGCACCTCACGTCGCGCGGTAGAGTGGTCTTAGCCCAGTGGCTCGCACAGTTCTGCGGTGCCTTTCAGAAACTGACCCTTTGCATCGGCCCAATCATCCTGTGTTGCACTTTCCAAGGCTGCGAGGAGCGTCCAGTAGTCATCCTCTTCCAGCACGGCCGCGGACCCGGCGGCTTTGTGGGCCAAGTGCCGGATCTCATCGGTTGATTGCGGCTCTGCATCGACCTTTTTTGCAAGCGACGCCAACTCCTGGTGCAAAGCCTTGATCGCTTTCTGGTAGCGTTCTTCGCCGAACCGGGTTTTGAAATCGGGGGCGGAGGAATGGGCGTCTGTGCCTTGCGACCTGTGCGACAAATCTGACGTCGCCTTGGCCAGCTTTGCTCCCAGCGCGCCGAGTTTCACAGGCTTTACGACCAAATCGACGAACGGCGCCTTCAGGATTCTGTCGTGATCCTTCTGCGCTGCATGGGCGGTGACGGCGATGGCAGGGAGATCTTTCCAACCCACGTCCAGATCACGAATGCGCGTCAAGGTTTCGATGCCGTCAATGCCCGGCATGCTGATATCCAAAAGCAAAACATCGAAAGCACGCTGGGCAACCAGATCGACGGCCGCGTAGCCGTCGGCGGCCTCCGCCACGTCGGCACCCAACTCCTTGAGCATGTCGCTGAGAACCATGCGGTTGATCTCGTTGTCATCGACCACCAATGCAGTGATACCCTGTTTGATCGCCTCGTGCGTTTGGGGTTCCGGGCTTTCCAGCTTTTTCGTCGCATACGGCGCGTCCGGCATTGGGATCTTCAGGGTGAAGAGACTGCCTTCGCCGAGCAGGCTATCGGCCTCGATGCTGCCGTCCATCGACTCCGCCAGCCGCTTCGTGATCGCAAGGCCAAGGCCTGTGCCTGCGTTCTCGCGGTCAAAAGCGGTGTCGATGGTCACAAACTCCTCGAACACCCGATCCAGATTCTCCGGCGCGATGCCAACGCCGGTGTCCGACACCCGGATTTCAACCAGGTCGTCATTGGGAAGCCGTTCGACCTCAACGGCAATCGTTCCGTCATGGGTGAATTTGATGGCATTGCCGACCAGATTGACCAGACACTGCTGCAGTGCCGTTTTGTACCCCAGAACCACGCGGAGGTCGTCTGACAGCACATTGAAGGACAGCGTGTTGCCCCGGGTCTGAGCGTTTGCAAGCAGGCTGTCCGACACGCTTTGCAGAACGTCGCGGAGATCAAACCGGATTTTTTCCTTGGGCCGGGCATCAGAGGACAGGCTTGAAAGGTCCAGCACGTCATTGACGTGTGACAAGAGCAACTCACCGGATGCGGCAATGGATTTGAGATGCTGTTTCTGGCGCGCGGCCATGCCGCTTTGGTCGATCAAGGACAAAGACCCGAGGATGCCGTTGAGCGGCGTGCGCATCTCGTGGCTCATCACAGTTAGCAAGTCTGATTTTGCCTTCTCACCTTCGCGCGCCTTGTCGCGTGCCGCGCGCAGGTCGTCCACCGCTTTGATTTCGGGGGTGATGTCGCGCAGGTAAGAGACGAAAACCTGTTCGCCATCGGTCTCAGATATGGAAATGCTCAGCTCAACGGGGAACACTTCGCCCGATTTGCGCTTGGCTTCCAATCGCACACGGCCCGCATCAATCACTTTCTTTTCGCCGGTCTCCAAGAACCGGTTCATGCCTTTGGTGTGCATCTCGAGCATATGGTTAGGCACGATCAGCTCGGCCATGTCCTGACCGATGGCGTCCTCCGGCTCATACCCGAAAACGGACGCTGCAGCGCCGTTGTAGTCGATTATTTTGCCAGAGGTATCGACCACGAGAACGGCATCCAGAGAAGAATTGATCGCCGCCTCGAACCGAGAGCGGACCCGTTGATTTTCCAGCGTCACCAGTCGGCTTTCACGGAACAGGCTTTCCAGCACAAGAAGCGCCGCGACCAGGATAAGCACCAGCCCCATCACCGCGATAGCAAGCTTAATCAGCGTTTGGCTTAGGTCTTCGCGGCGTTGTGCGTCCTGCGCGGCAAAAACCTGAATGCCGGACAGGGCAAGGGCCCGGGCCTGTGGGCGCAGTTGCTCAATCTCTGACAGGATTTGGGGAAGTGCCGCGCGAAGCTCTGATCTTGGTCCATCAACAACGGGCGTTGTCCGTTCCAGAAAATCGCTGAACGCGTCTATGGCCGCCGTCGCTTTGACATCCTCGGTGAACAGGTCCTTTCGTTGGCTGCCCGACAAGATACCAACCCGGCTGTAGAAAACATCAAAGCGCCGCACGAACCCGGTCAGATCAGAGGTTTCGTCGTCGGCCGTTTTGGTCGCGACCTGCTGCAGCTGCAGGACTTCGACCTCCAACTGCGCAAGGTTCCAGCTGACATCATCATTCTGGGCGACGGACAATGCGCGCAGATGTTCGCTCACCGAGCGCACGAGGTACCCGGTAAAGACGAGGCTGGCAATCAGCACAGCCACGAACACTATGATTGGCCATCTGCTTGTCATATGTGCCTGTGCAGTCCGTTGGCTGCGTTTTGGTTTTAGTTACTGGCCATGACTTCGATGCGGTCAAGCTGCCAGATGCTGCGCGAATAATACTCTTCTGATTTATATTCTTCGTTACCATCATAGGGGTACACAATCCACAACGGTCCTTTGTTGCGCACTGACATTTCTTCGCCGTTTTGCGAATAGGCAATGATCGGGCCGCCTTCGACCGCGTCAGCCGTCGGGATGGAAACCGCGTAATCATTCAACGCAACAGCGTTCAGCTCTGCACCATCTGCGCCCACATGTTCCAGTAAAACACCCAACGAAACGCCCTCGAAGGTTTGCATGCCTTCTGTCCAGATCGTGGTCGTCTCAAAGGACTCAGACGGCATGGCCATCAACTCGGCCATATCGAAAGTCCATGTCTCGCCACTGTCAGAGGCTGCCACAGAGCCGGAAACCGTCAAAACGGGCTCTTCTGCCAGCGCGGGGACCGCGAACATAAGAACGCCGGCCGTCAGTGTTGTGGTGATTGTCTTCAACATGGGTCTCATGCTCCAAAATGTGCGTGTGTCGTTGAACGCCTTTTGCCACGCCTTGGGGAATAGGTCATTTGGGCATGAGGTTAGGCGACTATCCTTTCGTATAGTTTCGCTATCCCCAAAGGCAGTTGGCCTGCCCAGATTTGACCATGTTTTCCATCTAGAAACCCGGCACATCACCTAAAGGCGTAGGCCCTATGCAAAATCTTTAATGAGACAGGCAGGGCTTGGGGCGGTTTTAGGAGTGATTAAGATGACTGAAGTAACACATGAAGGTGTGAGTGGCCCAAGCAACGTAAACGCTCTACTTTCACGACCAGCACAGGTTTATGGACAATCGGCAGCAATGCGCATTCTTTTGGCAGATGATCACGAAATGGTACGCGACACGATCGCGGCCTATCTGGAAACCGAAGGGCGCGCCGCGGTTGTGTCCGTTGAGGATTACGCCAGTGCGATGAAAGCGCTCGCGGCCAAAAGCCCGTTTGATCTCGTCCTGCTTGATTTCAACATGCCCGGTATGAACGGCCTCGACGGGCTTGCCGCCGCCAAGCAAAAGCACCCCGATCAAGCCTTTGCTATACTGAGTGGCACCGCGCCGAACCGGGTGGCCCATGAAGCCGTCGATATGGGGGCTATCGGATATCTGCCCAAAACCATGGGCGCCAAATCACTTGTGAATGCTGTCCGTTTCATGATCGCGGGTGAGACGTTCGTGCCGGCCTCGGTCATGGCGGACAAGGGCGAAACGGAAGAGACCGCCTTTGCCAAGCAGCTGAGCCAGCGTGAACGCCAAGTGCTACAGGGTCTTTGCCAAGGTCGGTCCAATAAAGAAATCGCACGTGATTTGGATTTGCAGGAAGTGACGATCAAACTGCACGTTCGGACGCTTTGCAAAAAGCTGAACGCCAAGAACCGCACCCACGCAGCGATGATCGCAAAAGACGCGGGCTTTGAATAACCCGCGTCTTTCAAGTGCTTTTAGAACAGGATGCTGTCGTAGAACCCATCGAGGTCAGACCCGGCATCCTCAAGAACAAGAACTGTGCCTTTGTCCATTGAGACGTGAATGTCATCCCCGTCTACAACGCTCACGTTTTCGAGGAACCACAGCTCTGCCTCATCTTCGTCATCCGCCAGACCCAGCTTGCGAAAATCGAGCGTATCGCCATCGCTGAGAGAGAAGTCTTTGATGGTGTCTGTCGAGCCATCAACATCCTCAGAACGGAAGACAAACCTGTCTGCGCCTTCGCCGCCGAACGCAATGTCGTCACCTGAACCCATGTACAGCCGATCATTGCCTTCGCCACCGTCCAGCGTGTCATCGCCCGATGACCCGTTAAGGTAGTCGCTGCCAGCGCCCCCTTCCAGCAGGTCGTCATCGCGGCCTCCATTGAGTTTGTCGCGACCCTCACCGCCGAAGAGTTGGTCTTGGCCACTTCCGCCTGCGAGAAGATCGTTTGCATCGCCACCACGCAGGATGTCGTTGCCTGATCCACCATCAAGTTTGTCAGAGCCAACGCCTCCGTCCAGCAGGTCATCTCCGGAGCCGCCATCGAGGGTGTCGTCGCCTTCACCACCGAACAACTCATCGTTCTGAGACCCGCCCTCGAGAATATCGGCACCGTCGTCGCCATTCAGCGTATCGTCACCCGATCCACCTTTGAGCGTATCGGCCCCGGCATCGCCTTGCAGCGCATCGTCACCGGATCCACCATCAAGGGCATCGTCGCCGGTGCCGCCGAACAGAGCGTCAGCCTCAGATCCACCGGACAGCACGTCGTTTTCACTGCCACCTCGGAGGACATCATTGCCGGAACCTCCGTCAAGGACGTCCTCACCTGATCCGCCTTCCAACGTGTCATGACCCGCAGATCCAGTCAGAGTATCCGTGCCTTCGCCGCCGATCAGAATGTCGTCGTCTTCGCCAAGCAGATTGCCGAACTGGTCATACCGCAGGCCGTCTTCGTCATAGAACGAGATGATGGTGCTCTGGCTATTCTCTCCGGCGCCGCCGTGAAGGTTGTCATTGCCTTCGTTGCCTTCCAGGCGGTCACCGCGGCTACCACCGATCAGTGCGTCAAATCCGATGCCACCAAAGAGCTTGTCACTGCCACCCTCACCTTTGATGAGGTCATTATAGGTCAAAGCGCCTTCGGTGGTTGCCACAAGCTGGATATCCTTGATCAAGACACTCGATCCAAGATCGACGTTGGCAAAGGGGCTGAGCGCGGTTGGGTCTGCAGCACCGTCGTTTGAATAGGATTTTGGCGCCTCTTCGATAAGCTTCAGGCTCGCCTCTCCGGTCTCTTCATCAATGATGACCTGATAGATCGCACCCGTCTTCTTGGTGCTGTCGTCCATGTCATGGTCGCCGGAATTTCCTGCAACGTAGAGATTTCCGTCAGCATCGACAAAAGCGGCACCAAAGGTCATCAACGGCACACCATCAAGGGTCTCCCCGTCAATGATCGTGGAGGTAACAGGGATCGACGTGAATTCAGGTTCTCCACTAGAGATATCGACCACCAAGAGTTGGGTATCGCCGCCCTCCTTTTTGGGCCGCGCGACGCCGTAGAAGGATTGTGTCGCGCTGTCGAAAGCAACGTCATAGACGCGGTAGTCGACCAGCTCCTTTGGCAATTTGTGGACCGTTGTGACCGGATTTCCATCGGCGTCAAAATTATCGACGTCGATGATGGCGATATGGTCCATGCTCGCGTCAAAGGACCAAAGATTGCCCTCATCGTCGAAGTCACCAGTCCAGGACCGGTACGGTGTTTCGCCAACGCGGTACGTGTCGCCATTCGCATCGATCATCACCAGATCGGTTTTGCTCACTTCGACACCACGGGAATCCACGCCATCCGATACAGCAATGGCGTAGAGCAGGTCATTCTGCTGGTTGTAGCCCATGGAGTTGACATTGACTGTCCCGTCCGAGCCCGCTTTCTCATAGGTCTGGGTCTCTGTATCGAACACATGAAGCGTGCCATCGAGCACCTGATACAAGTTCGGCTGACCGTCGGCGAAGGCCGCAACTGTGACGGTTTCGCCGCCGATCTCCATCTCCTTGTCATAGTGAAAGGCAGGACCGGATGTGTCGATCTCTGGGCCGGACCCATCGCCGTCGACGGACCGGATCGTGATCTCAACATCCCCGTCTGTCGCCGTAAATTGGATCGCGTGCTCTTCAAACGCGCCGCTGTCTGACGTAAAGACAGCGACGACTTCACCATCCACCAGAACCTCGATCGCGCCGTTTGGTCGACCAGCGGCAAAGTTGGACGCCAGATCAAGCTTGAGGTCATAGACGCCACCAACCTCAGTGGTGATGGTTTGCGTCATCTGCTGGTGGCCGTTGTCCAGATCGGTCATATCCCATGCACCGCTCTTGGAATAGTCATTAAAGCCGGTTGCATCTTCTGTGCCTTCGAGAAGGTTCTTCTCGGCGTAGTCACCGTGGATCACATCGTCACCACCGCTGCCGCTTATCGTGTCATCGCCGGAAAGTCCGATCAGTTGGTCGTTGTCGCGGGTGCCTTCTATTCGATCAGACAGACCGGTGCCGACAACCTCTTTAGGGTCATACATCATTTTTCATATCCTTAAGCTCTGGGAGAATTGGATCGGCTGAGTTACCAGCCGATCCCGTTAAGTTGATCGGCGTTGCTGCCCTGGGGGAAGAGCCGCACAACATCGATCACGGGGATATCGGGACGGGCAGAAACCGCCTGGCGATAGTCCTCGTTGCTGTGGCACACGATGATCGCGTCCACGTTGTCCATCACGTCCATTACGTCATCGCAGAGCATGTCTTTCAAAGACCCTGCCAACTGACCCAAGCCTTTGCTTGCGTGTTTGACGTAGGACATGAGCCCCTCCAGTGGTGTGTCTTTGGTCACTGCCGCATCATGGACGCGCAGTTCGACACCCTCAGCCTTGAGATCCGCCATCACTTCGAGGATCGGGCTTTCGCGCAGATCATCCGTGCCCGGCTTGAACGCGACACCCAGGATGCCGATACGCTTTGCACCGGTTTGGCGCGCCATCTCAGCGGCTTGCTCGATCTGTTCGCGATTGGATCGATCCAGATTGGCAATCATGGGCAGGTTCACACCCAGGCTTTGTGCAATGTGCTGAACCGCGCGCACTTCCTTGGGCAGACAGGAGCCGCCATAGGCGAAACCGGGCTTCAGGTAGTAAGGCGACAGGTTGAGTTTTTGGTCCTGACAGAAGATGTCCATCACAGCGTGGCTGTCGACGCCCAGAGGTTTGCACAGGCGGCCCACTTCGTTGGCGAAACATACTTTTGCCGCGTGCCACACGTTGTCGACATACTTGATGGTTTCGGCCACCTCGACTGTGGTCATGATGGGGGTGTCATCAACCGGCTGGTAGATCCGGCGCATGATGTCTGCCGTCCGGAAATCGGTTGTGCCGATCACGGTTTTGGGCGGTGCGTAGAAGTCCTCAATCGCCACGCCTTCACGCAGGAATTCTGGGTTGAAGCACACGCCGAAATCACGGCCGGCCACTTTGCCCGATATGTTTTCCAGGATTGGCACCATCACTTTCATCGTCGTGCCTGGAGGGATTGAACAGCGCATGGCGAAGACGTGGAAATCGGTCTTCTGCCGCAGGCCCAAAGCCATCGAGCGCGCGGCTTGTTCGATGTAACTGTAGTCGCATCCACCATCTGCAGCGGTGGGCGTACCGACCGATACGAAGGTCACATCGCTGTCACGCACCGCAGCGGAGAGATCGTCGGTGGCGGTGATCAGATGGTCCTGCACGCCTTCGCTGAGGGTCTCACCCAGCATGTGTTCATGGATCGGACTTTCACCGCGAGCGATCTGGTCGATCTTAGTTTGATCGATATCGACGCCAATCACTTCGTGGCCCAGCGAGGCCAGGCAGGCTGTGGAGACTGCGCCGACATAACCCAGTCCAACGATGCTGATTTTTGCTTTGGCCAGGGGGGCATCCAGTGCGGCCGGTGTCACGATTTCTGCGTGGCGAAGGTCAAGTTTCTTCAGTTCCATTTTGGTATCCTCATGTTGCTGAGGATGGTTCTAATGCATTGATAAAATTTATTTTTATGGCGAATGGGTAGGAGCGTGTCGCTTTGGATAAAGCCGTTATACGGAAGGATAGGTGCACCTGACCCAAACGAAAAACCCGCATAATTTCTCATGCGGGCTTTCGTCTGTCTGGAGGGAGGGACAGGAGCGAGAGTTAAGCGGCCTCTACCCGGTCGTAGATATCCTCGTACCGGATGATGTCGTCTTCGCCGAGGTAGCAACCAGACTGCACTTCGATCAGGTGCAGCGGCAACTTGCCGGGGTTTTCGAGACGGTGGATGGCGCCAAGCGGGATGTATGTGCTTTCATTCTCTGAGAGCAGTTTGATGGCATCGCCGACCGTCACCCGGGCCGAGCCGCTGACAACAACCCAGTGCTCGGCGCGGTGAACATGGCTTTGCAGGGAAAGTTTGGCACCCGGCTCCACCATGATGCGCTTCACCTGGAAACGGGGCCCGAGCGAGAGTGTCTCGTAATACCCCCACGGGCGATAGCAGCGCTTGAACCCATCGGCCTGCGGATCCCCATCGGCGCGCATGGTTTCGACAAGCTTTCCCACCTCGCCGCTGCGGTCCACATCCGTGACAAGGATGCCGTCATCCGTGGCGACCGCGACGATGTTCTTCAGGCCAAGACCTACCAGCTTCATGTCGGGATTGGTGGATTTCAACATGGTGCCTTCGCAGTCCACGGCACTTGTATTGCCGATGGTTACGTTGTCACAGTTGTCCTCGTCCGAGGCCGCTTTCAGCGCTTTCCAGCTGCCCAGATCGGACCAGCCGCAATCCAGCGGGAAGGCCACGCTGTCTTCGAGATGTTCCATGACGGCGTAGTCGAAAGACACGTCACGGCAGCGCCCGAATGCGCCTGCGTCCAAACGGCGGAAGCCAAGGTCTTCGGCGCTCAGGCCCAGAGCGGCTTCACACGGTGCCATGAGATCAGGGGCGTGGGTTTCGAACGCCCTCAGGACCGTGTCGACCCGGAACAGGAACATGCCCGAATTCCACAGCCAGCCGCCTTCGGCCAGCATCTCAGCTGCCGCCATTGCGCTCGGCTTCTCTTTGAATTCGGCGATCAGAAGCGCGTCTTCGTTCCCGCCTTCGACCTTCAGGTAGCCATAGCCCGTGGCGGCGTGATCAGGTTGAATACCAAGGGTGACGATGTGGCCGTTCTTTGCAGCCACGGCGGCCCGTTGGATGGCGCTCTGGAATTCGGTGTCATTGTGAATGGCGTGATCGCTGGGCAGAACCAGCAGCACAGCATCCGGCTCATCCCGGCGCATCAGAGCAGCGGTCAGAATGGCGGCTGCGGTGTTGCGGCCTTCGGGCTCGATGACAATGTCGCCGCCGGTCGGGATCGTGTCCTCCAGCTGTTGCTGGACGAGAAAGCGGTAGTCTTCACCGGTGATCACCATGGGCTTGGCAAAGCCACGACCCTTGATGCGATGAACAGTCTGTTGGAACAGGCTCTGACGGCCTGTCAGGTTGGCGAATTGTTTGGGCAGGCTTTTGCGAGAGACGGGCCAAAGGCGGGTGCCGGAACCGCCGGCAAGGATGACTGGGTGGATCATGACAGGTCCTTTCAATTTTCGATCTGACTGGGGTGTAGCAGGGCGAAATCACCGAAAGGGACGCGCGGAAGGGTAAGGGAGTGCGCAAAAGTATAGGTGGAGTAGACCAACGTCTTATGTAATCGAATTTGACTTTTAGCGGACATTGCGCTGGTCATGTTTGACGGTTGCCTGTTCAGCGCGACCCAATTTTATTGGAATAAAATTGCTGAGAAAATTGCAATTATCTGGGGCAGAATTTTTGAAAATTCTGTTGCGCACGAACACAAAAAATCATCGCGACTGACTACAAGTGCTCGATCAGTTAACGGGCCAATACCTACCCAAACGGCGTTTCAATCAGCCCCACATACATCATGATCAACATCAGAAACGCCGACACTGCCGTCGCCAACTGGAACTTGGCAAAGCTGTTTTTAGACGTCTCCAGCAAGCCTGTTCCGCCGCCCGCAGACTGGTTCCCACGGTTGGACCATTTCTGCTTTGACAGGTGGAAGATCATGTAGATTTTGACCGACGCGTTGATCACCTGATTGAGGTAGAGGATGAACGGCCAGGTCATATCGGCGCGGCGGCTATACCCGAAGAGAAACAGACACAGCACAATGCGCGAGAACAGCACCCATATGATGCAGTTCCAGAAATAGCCGGGCAGGATCATACTTCCGAGGACAGCCATGACGGGGCTGACCATCATAGTCCACATGGCAAGCCGCTGATCGACAACGCACCACCAGATGAAAAAGGGCATGGCCCTGGGGCCGAGCGCGATGGCCCGTGCCCCGTTGCGCAGCATATTTCCCGACCAACGGCGGAAGTTCTGTACCATGCGCATTAGGCCGTTTTCCTTGATCACCTCGATCGTGTAGACGGTCGCGTCCGGCACATAGGTCATCTTGGCGCCCTTGCTGAGCAGGTGGTACCAAGTGGATTTGTCGTCGCCTGAAAGAAACCGGAAGTTGCCCCAGAGCCAGTGGTTGAGGTGGTCGGCCTCAATTGTGCGAATGAACTTTTCATCCAATATGTGGCGTCCGCGAAAGACGCTCATGCGCCCCGTCAACGTCAGAACGCGCCCGGACAACGCATGGCTCTGCATTGCTAGACGCCGCTGTGCAAACCGCATGTCAAGCCATTTGGCGATCCATTGCGGCCCGTAGCAGATCACCTCTTCATCGGTGGTGAGCGCCTGCAGGTCCGGATCCGCTCCGAACATCGACAGCGTCTTGCGCAGCACGTCATTGCCATAAAGCGCATCGCCATCCATGAAGATCACAAGATCATCAGGGCTTGCCCCCGACCGGCAGATCGCCCTGAGTATGAGGCCAATGGCCATGCGTTTGCCGGGCTGGTTCTGGCGGATGAACACCAGTTCTGCGAGATTGTCAGGGATGTCTTGGGCGTAGGTCTCCACGAACTCTCGGATGATCAGTTCGTCATAGGCGCTGCCGGTGCCAATGTAGAGCGTCGTCGGGATTTGTTCCTGACGGATCTGGCCGAGAATTGAGCCGATGACGCGCTTTGTGATGGACGGCTCTTCGTAATAGGTCGTCATCTGGATGTGCAGCCGCTCGGGCCGCCAGCCTTCGTTCCAAAGCTTGTCCGCCCGCCTGCGCATTCCGGGCCATTTTGTCTTTGCATAGACCTGTGCCCGCAGGGCGTGCGTGAACCACCATCCAAAACGCCAAAGACCCAAGG
Source organism: uncultured Roseovarius sp. (assembly GCA_937884705.1). Classification (GTDB taxonomy): domain Bacteria; phylum Pseudomonadota; class Alphaproteobacteria; order Rhodobacterales; family Rhodobacteraceae; genus Roseovarius. The sequence continues at coordinate 20,665 of CAKZYL010000124.1, forward strand.
TGCCCAGAACGACAGTTACATGCAGCGTTGACGGGTTGGCAAAGCGGTTGGGCACATTGGCCAGCAGCCACAGCAGCCCCATGAAAATCACAAGAAAGGCCGTGAAATGGCCCAGGGACCAGCGGCAGAAATAGTTGGGCACCGGTGTCTGCAACTCATGCAGCCGCCGTGTGAGATCCTTGTCGAACTCATACTCTGTCATCTCATGCGCCATTGAGCCCGACCTTTCTCATTGCCCAGGATTTCAGGCGTGCGCCCAGCTGACGCTTTGCATCGAGATTGACGGGAGCTCCGAGGCGCAACCGAACCTTTGTGTCTTGGGCAGAGAGTTCCGTGGCCGCGACCGTGACCGTGATGCCGAACTCACCTGGACGCTCCGGGTTATCCGCCGCGCGAACATCGACGACTTCGCCCTTGAGCCGGATTTTCTCACCGTTTTCGTTCAAACCGATGGTGGCAGGCATGCCAAGGTAAACCGTTTCGGCAAATCTCTCAGATATCCAACCCACCGTGACGCGCGGCCCGGACGCCTCAAAGATCAGGCCGGTCGCCTCGGAATCGAAGACCTGGCCCGGACGCACAAGCACCTCTTGAACCAGACCATCGAGCGGCGCGCGTACATGATTTTGCTCGAGCATTTCGGCATGCGACGCGCGGTCCGCGGTCAGACCACGCACAACCGCCGCCTGCCGGTCGGCTTCCTTCTCCAACAGGCTATGCACCACACGCACCGGATCGAATGTCTCGGCCAAGTCCGCATTCCTGTTTCTGAGCGCCAGCCACTGTTGACGGATATCGTCAAAACCGCCGTCATTTAAGACATCAGTGTAGATGCGCGCGGCAATGGCGGTGCGGACGGAAAGCTCCTCCGACGTCATCTGACGCTGCAGCTCTTCCAGTGCCTGCATGACGCGGTCGTATTCGTTCTTCGCGACAGTCAGCTTTGCATCTGCGGTTTCGAGTTTGGCTCGTGTTTCGGGATCATTCAGACTCAGCAGGATATCACCGGCCTTGACGCTTTGACCGGGCACCACGTCAACCGACTGCACGAAACCGCCATTCGTCGGAAAACTCTGATGCATGGGGGCAAGCACGCGGCCATGCTGAATGTCGATGCGATCAAGATTGGTGAAAATGTTATTGCCGATGATGCCCACAACCATCGTGGCAATCAGCAGGTAGGTGGCAATGTTGAACAACACTCGCAACGGGCGCGGAACGAATTTGACAGGCTGGCCCGCCTGTTCTTCTTCGGTTTGCTCCATCGGCACAAGATCGACGGGGGTGTCGAGGCTGGTAATAACCTCCCCACTGCTGGCCATCTTGCCTGACAGCAATGACCGATAAAAGAGCGCAAGCGTTTCGCGCTGTCGCCCGCTCAGGCCTTCAAGCTTTACAAGGCCCTTTTCGGCATCCTGCGTCAACCGGACAGGAAAGCAGATATCAACGCCCTGGAACGGGACGCTCAGTGTGCCCGTGCTCGGGCATTCGACCGTACCTTCCGGCCAAACAAGCCCGGCAAGAGACCAGTTTTCAATCCGCACCCGGTCGCCTTGGGGCGTCTCGATCATCAGCGGGGCCTGAACGGTCCAGTCCAGGTTCGCATCGGGGGCTTCGTGACGGATTTTCAAGATTCTCTCCTTGTTTGCAGGCAGAGAATTAGAATGAAGCCCCGATCCGCGCGGTTGCGCTTGCGTATATGTGTGCTCGAAATGGATACCCGGACTATCCGAAAGTATAGCTACGTTCCCGCCTTACTGGTTCCACTACGTACTCGAGTTCAAACGGAACTGTGATAAAGCGTCTGCAGCACTGGCTGAGCGCACCAATCTCACCGCAACCGACGTAAGTGTCACCACACAAACCGCATAGATTTCACCGAAAAATCGCCCGAAAAATCGAACATAAGATATTGATTTTATAATGAAATGTATGTGGTGGGTGATAAGAGATTCGAACTCCTGACATCTTCGATGTGAACGAAGCGCTCTACCACTGAGCTAATCACCCGACGCGCGGTCTGGTACCGCTATTTCACAACCTTCGCAACAGGCGGCTTTTCAGCTTGCGCGGCGGCAGCTTGCTTGGCCCGCTCCTTGGACTGGCGAATGCGAGTGATAATAACCCTGTTCTTGCCCACATCCTTGACGCGCTGCGGCAGAACACGGCCCATCGGCTGGAGGTTCAATGGCCGTTCTTGAGCCAGAGCCTCACCCAGCACTTCGATCATCGCCTCAATGACCGGCTTGGCAAATTTCTTTTTGATATCAGATCGCTCTACGACCAAATCCATCAATTCGCGCTTCTTCAACTCGCTCACTCCGACAGCGGGTTGCACCTCTTTCACGACAGAAACAGCCGGAGCTTTGGAGCTCTTAGCCCGCTTTGACGATGTCGCTTTGGGTGTCGCCTTTGACGTGCTTTTGGCACGTGTCCTTGTCGCTGTGGTCGTGCGTCGGGTGGACGTTGTTTTTTTGCTTGCCGTTTTGGATGGCATGACTGCTCCTCTGCCAATTTTATGGTGTGCCAGATTTGTTGCACTTGTGTGGCTAATATATCCATTTCTCCCCGATTTGACCACCGTTGAGTTGACCTCTGGTAGGTCTCCTCGTTAAGTGGAACTACATTTAGTACTGGGGGCTGCTCGTGAAAAAAATGCTTACTGCCGCCGCGTTTCTGGCATTGTTGGTCGGAACCGCTCATGCATCTGGCGTGACTGAGCCATTTATGGAACCTGAGGTGATCGCGGCGGACCCGTCGCTGAACGCAAATCAATTGATGATCTTTGCTGCCTTGGCCATAATCGCTATTATCTTGGGCGCTGCAGGCGCATTCTGACAAGGTAGCGGACGGTTGGTTTGGTTTAGTTTGAACATGTGACTGTCAAACTTTCAAACTCATGAAAAAAGCGCCCAGGTTTGGGCGCTTTTTTAGTTTGAGCCTAAGGCTATGGGCCCTCATTAAGGGTCACGCGCTCCTCAATGCGTAACCGCGCTGGACCCGTCAGGGCCGGCATTTCGCGCGGCTTCGGCAGCGGCCGCTTCCTCTGCCGCCTCATCCCAATCCACCGGCTCAGGCGCATCGACCAGAGCGAGCTTCAAAACATCGTTGACGTGATCGACGGGTATGATCGTCAGGCCATCTTTCACGTTGTCCGGGATCTCTGAGAGGTCCTTTTCGTTTTCGCGCGGAATGAGTACGGTCTTGATGCCGCCACGCAACGCCGCCAACAGCTTTTCCTTCAACCCGCCGATGGCCAATGCGTTGCCGCGCAAGGTCACCTCACCCGTCATTGCGATGTCTTTGCGCACCGGAATGCCCGTGAGCACGGACACGATCGAGGTCACCATCGCAAGACCCGCGCTGGGGCCATCCTTCGGCGTTGCTCCCTCAGGCACGTGTACGTGAATATCCCACTTTTCAAAGCGAGGTGGCTTGACCCCGATCTCAGGCGCGATCGACCTGACATAGGAGCTTGCCGCGTCGATGCTCTCTTTCATGACATCGCC
>CAKZYL010000125.1 GCA_937884705.1 uncultured Roseovarius sp.
CCAGTTCGGATAGCCGCAATGGTGGCCTGGATGTCGCCAAACTCTTGATCTAAATCCCCGTTCAGTTCGTCCTCCATTTCGGTCGCAATGACTTCGGGGAGTTCAGCAAGCCGGGTAAGAGCCGCATAGGTTTCTTGAAGTTGCGCCAGTTGATCGGTTAGTGTCGTGAGCTGCTCGCGAAGCTGTACCAGCTGTTCGTTTTGCAAAAGCTCATCTTCAATCATCTGGCGAAGTTGTTGGATGTTTTGGGCAATGTTCTGTGTATCCACCACCGGCACACCCTGCGCGAGGGCAGGGGATGTGAAGATGGTGATTGGAGCAGCGGTGCCTAACGGCACAAGCAGCGCGATTGCGAGGGTCCGAATGATTTTGCGGACGTAGTTGGTGTGAAGCGTTGAAGTGCGCATTAATCTAGGTCCTCTATTGTGAAGTTCATGAATTGCTGTTCTTGCATCCGAGCAGCGGCCAGACGCAGTTGCTCAGCACTTAGGGGTTGGGTCCGCGCGGCTTGCAGTCTTGTCATTGCTGCGATGAGGCGGACCAGTTCAGCCCGGGCATAGGTGTTCAATGCCACGGATTCTTGCACGTCCGTGCTGGAGCCAATGCGGTTGACGATATCGCGAATACGGAGTGCCGCCTGTCGGATCGCAGTCGGTGAGTTGCTGCCGTAAAAAGCGGCACCGGCACCCATCATCGATAGGTTTGAGTTTGCCAGCAGGGCAGGGTCGATTGTGCCAAGCGCTTCAATCCCGCCGATCCGCGCCAGATAATCATTGTATTTCTGCGGAATGACGGTGACGTAGTGCTGCGTCTCGCGGAAAGGTGGGACACCGCTGTATTCGATTACGCGGCCTGGTCCCGCGTTGTAGGCCGCAAGCGCAAAGATGATGTTTCCATCGAAGCGATTAAGCTGTTGGGCAAGATAACGGGCGCCGCCCTCAACTTGCAGGTAAGGGCTGGTGCGATATTCGGGAAAGATGCCCAAATCGCCAGCTGTACCGGGCATGATCTGGGTGAGGCCGTAAGCCCCGACAGGGCTTTCGGCGCGAATGACAAACCGGCTTTCCTGCCAGATCAACGCTTGGATCAGCGCCCGCCATTGTACGACCGAAAGGCCCGCCGCTGAGATGCCAGGATTGCCATGGGTTTCCTGCGCTACCCGGATAATGAGCTGTTCGATGTTTTCAGCAGCGTCGCCGAACATCTGGTCGCCAGCCGGGTTGGGATCGATGTCAGCGGTCCCGTAGACAGCCTCTACAGAGCGGTCGGCATTCCCGCTGCCCCCTTCGAGGTCTGAGACCATTCCCGAAATTGCGACGCCGCCAGTTTCAAAACTGGTCTGCGCGTCCAGTATCGCATCCAGAACCCGAAGCTGTTCTTGCTCAATCGCTGTGATCTGTTCTTTGACGGTTTGGGTTTCCCCCTGCACCGCCAGATCAGCCTCGCGATCAGCTGTTTCGATGATGTCGCGCGCTGTTAGCCCAGAGTCTACAACCGGCACGCCCTGGGCGAGCGCGCTGGAAGAAACCCCGATCAGCAAAAATGCAGCGACGGTGAGCTTATTCATTGGCTACGTCCTCCAAATTAGGGGCAACCAGCGCATCGAAATTGCAGTCCAGGGGCGCAGGACCGCGTGACACGAAGCTGAAGCAATTGGCCTGTGGCTCTTGATAGTTCGCGCAACCAGAGACCACACTAAGCAGAATGAAACAGGTTAGTTTTCGCATTATTTGAGCCTCCAAAAGTCTGGCCGATCCCGGTAATCGGGGCCGACGAGTTTTTCACCTGCCTCCATCCCGCCAAGGATGGTCAGGTTGTCGCCAAGAGCGCTTAGGTCTGCGTCCACGACGACCGAACCTTGGTCATCTCGAATGAGTGCCAAGCGTGAATTCGTGCCGGTGCTGAGAAGCGTATCCAGCTCTTTCTGGTAAAGATTGAGCATCTGATAGTCGGACGCATTGGCACGGATGTTCGGAAGAAGAACCTGCGTCGGTACGGCCTCTACGATGGTCTTACCCGTGCGCGTCCGCTCAAGCTGGCTGGCGTATTGCGTCATCATCACAGCTACGGTGTTCTGTTTCCGTGCAGTCACGAGCCATTGCGAAAGCCGCTCTGCGAAATACTCGTTGTCGAGTGCCTTCCACGCCTCATCAATGATGATGATAGTGGGGCGGCGGTCTTCGATTTTCCGCTCGATCCGGCGGAACAAATAGCTCAGAACCGCCATTCGTTCTTTGTCGCTTTCACTGTCGAGGATCCCGGTCAGATCGAAGCCCACCAAACTGCCATCCAGCGAAAAGGTGTCTTCGAGGCTATGGCCGAAAATCCAGCCGAAGCGACCTTTCTCAGCCCATTCGAGAACCCGCTGGTTGAGATCGCCGTCATCGTCCATCGACATGAAAAGAGAAGCGAAGTTTTGCCAATCTCGCAAGCCTGGGTCTGTTGCCTGCGCATTCTGGCGAACGCATTCCATGATACGATTGGTCTGGGCAGGCGTCAGCGGCTTGTCTTCGCGGTAGAGCAGGGAGCCGAACCAGTCTGCCAGCCACGCGACGCCGCGTTTGTCCACTTCAGTCCAGAGCGGATTTAGACCCGTGGGCATACCGCCCTGGATCGTCGTATAGCGGCCCCCATTGGCCCGCACGGCCATTTCCATGCCCTGCCGGTAGTCGAAGACAAACACGCGCGCACCGGCCCGCACGGCCTGTGTCATAAGGAAGGCCGAGAAGACCGACTTACCCGAGCCGGGGCGGCCCATGATCAGGGTGTGTCCGCTGGTAGGCTCTTTTTCGGGCGAGCCAGCTTCGTGGTAAGAAAAGCGATAGGCGCTCTTTTCTGGCGTCGGGAAGATCGAGATAACTTTGCCCCACGGCACTTCGGTGCCAGCCTTGCCGAGCTGTGTCCGGTGGAACGCAGCAAAGTCGGCAAAGTTGCGGTTCGTCACGGTGCTGGCGCGCAGCCGCTTAGGCTGATTGCCGGGATGCTGGCTGAAATAGTGGGTGTTCGCGCCAAAGCGGTCACTCACCATCGTAACGCCCTCCGAGGCGGCGGCGTTGACGATTTCAGCGCCAAGGCTTTCCAGCTCTTCGCGGGTCTCAGCAAAAACCGTCACCACCATGTGGTGATCGCCCATGCTGGCTCGCTTCGCTTCCAGATCATCGGCGAGAAGCAGAAGATTTTCGCGCAAGGATACCGCGGCGTCGTCGGCGGCTTGCATCTGCTTCACCTGCCGCTTGATCCGCGAAATAGTCATGTTGGTGTTCACCGGCGTAAACGAATGCGTGACGATCATATCAACGGGTAGGTTGAGCTGGTCGAACATCACGCAGTTTGTTTGCTCAGAGTAATCCTTGATGCTGTAGCTTTTGCCAAAGCGACGGCCAGCAACGCCCTCGCTAAGTTCAAAGTGATCGCCGAAAAAAGTGGCGCGGGTGTTGGAGGCAGAGGATGCCAGAAATCCAAATTTCGATGTGTGGTAGAGCGGTAGTTCTTGCCCGGTGTTCAAGGCGCCGAGGAAACCAACTAGCTCACCTTTTTCGGCGGAAAGAACGGATGGCTTCAAATGGCCAAGACCGGATTTGAATATTCCGACCGCCTCATTCAGGCGACGCATTCGCTTGTCGGTTTCCTCTCGCAGGCGTTCCGGCGACGGTCGCCGCATGAATGTCATGAAGCTCTTGGAGGGGGGACGGTGGATAACGGTCAGGGTCAGCGTCTTGTCACGCAGCCCGCCTTTTTCCAGTTTGCCGCGCCATTGCTGATCGACCATCGCGGCAAAGCTGTCACCTTCAATGGGTTCGATGTCTGCACTAATCCCCTTCGAGACCTTGTGGACATAGTAGCTAAATTCTTCCCCCAATTGGGCAACGATCCGGGCGAAGCTCGCCCGAATGCCGTCAAGATAATCGTCATCGGTTGTGTAGCTACTGATCCCCGTGATGCGGATGCACTGAAACAACTCGTTAACCCGCGTGCGCACGGTGCGATCATCAACGACGCTCACATATGGAAGCATGTGTGCCAGTTGCTTTTCATGCTGAAACCACTTTGGCATCAGCGTGCGTTCATCCAGCTCATCACGGGGCATAGCTATCTCCGCCATGGATTTTCCTGTTTCTGGTGGGCGGCGTTTCTTGAAGACTGGTCATCGCAACGTCGATGAACCGAGGGTCCCAATTCGCCGCCTTCCAAAGGACCGGATACAGAACCACCGCTATGCCAATCACGAGGAAGCTCTGTATCCAGACGAAAAGCAGCACGGTCCCGAACAGCCAAACAACGGCATACATGATCGGCAAACCGAATAACTTCGGAGGGCGCACGAGGCCAAGAAACAAAGGTGATCTTTCAGCCACGGCGCACCCCCTTAAGCGAAGACTGCTGCAACGATCGTCGGCGCTGCGGCGACACCCGCAATGCCCACCAGAACCCAGAGGGCCTGGCGCAGGTCGATGATGTTGAAGAACCAGCTCAGGAAAACGCCAATGACTGCCAGCGTAGCGATCACGACACCAAGAGGGCCGGTCAAAGCATCAACGATACCCTGCAAGAGGTTCTGGATAGGGGAAAGGTCAATAGATTGTGCCATCGCCGGTTCGGCCATGACGACGAAGACCGTGAGAACGGTCATCAGTAGTGGTAGCGGCCTCATGAGTTTTCTCCTTCTAGCCTGTTGAACACGGCCAGCACGCGCTGAACGTGGTTTTGCGTTTCACGGTAAGGCGGAATGCCCCCGTATTGCCTGACGGCATCGGGACCGGCGTTGTAGGCAGCCAGAGCGAGCCGCGCGTCACCAAAGGTCTCAAGCTGTGCGACTAGGTATCGCGCGGAGCCGTCAAGATTTGCCCGCCAGTCAAAGGGATCGACGCCAAGGTCTTCGGCGGTTCCCGGCATGAGCTGACCAAGGCCAATCGCGCCGACATGCGAACGGGCGTTCACGTTGTAGGCGCTTTCGATTTCGATGTTTGAGCGGAACAGCAACCGCCATTCCGTCACAGTGAGACCAACCGCACGCAAGCCTCGATGGCTTCCATACCGCAAGGCGGTGTCATCAATCGCAGCAAGGATTTCCGGGCGGGGGACGGCGACGCGAGGGGCAACGGCAGCAACCCGGAACGATCCGTCTTCTGTCGCAGTTGCGTCCACACCATCCGCAGCGACGTCGCCGTCGCCAAAGATTCTCAAGGGCGCGTTTGCGTCACCTTGCCCAACACCGTCATTGTAATTTCGTGCGAAGCGGTCTTGAGGTTGCGATGGCGTCAGAGAGCCATCGGATTCCATCGTAAAGACCATTTGAGCTGATGCGACGTGAGGCGCAATCAGCAGTAAGAAGGCGCTAGCTGTTGCTGTCGCCGTCTTCTTCTTGAGATAGCGTAAAGGTCCAGCGCTGACCTTCCAATACGGGGAATGCGATAACAGTGAAGCCGAGGTCGATGAGGAATGAGACAAGCCCCGTGACGGTCTTGAACTTCCTGACTTTAATGTAGTCGCCACCACGACGGGCGCGCGCTGTGACAAGCTGTTTCTCAACACCGTCATCATTGACGGCCCTGAGAATCCAGACGCCATGCCATACCGAATTCTTTCGGGACGCATCTTCCTTGCAGACGACTTCGACGTGATATCCGGACTCAATGAGGTCCCGGAAACCGGCTTCTGTAACCACATTAGGCGCTTCTTTTTCTAGGTCCATGTCCACGGTTGCGCTCTTTCTGTCTTTGGGCGCACCGAGGCTATTGTTTCGATGAGCCATAGTTACAATAATACGGTTATGTGCGCAAGATACTGTTTTGTACCCTGAATGTGCTTTAACCCGCGCACAGTATTACGCACGCAGATGCAGATTCCTCAAGTATTCAAGGAACATGAAGATGATCAAAAGTGTATGCCGCGACTCCCTGGCTCCCGTATTTTTGTTGGTCTTGCTTGCCGGGCAGGCACACGGTCAAACCTGCTACTCGCCGGAGAGACCATTTGTGCCAACCGATCCGCAAGATGTTCAGGAGTATCGAGATTTGATTGGCCGCGACTTCGAGACCTACATTGCGGACATACAAAGTTACTTCAGATGTCTTGAAGAAGAACGGGCGCGAGCGTTCGAAGAAGCCCGCGAAGTGAGCCAAGAGTATGGCCGGTTCTTGGAAATCACCAGCGAATGAAAGGGGCGTCCGACGCACTACTCACCTATGCGCATAATGTTGGTTATGTTAAATAAGTCAGCGGTGCTGACCTTGTTTTCCTAACGATTCCAGTTTCGCACGTAATTCAATCGTATACGACATCTTCACGCGCGCCTGATTTCCACCTAGGGACCAGAGAACCGGTATTCCACTCATAGAGCCAGCCAACCAGCTCGCCAGTCTGTCTGTCAAAAATGCGTTTCACGGCCCGTGCCTGCACACGCTTCGGTTCGGTGCCAGGCAAATGTGAGCTGCCCGAACGGATTCTTGATGCGCTCCGCAGAACGATCGGGCCAGTCGATATCATTCTTGTCTTGGCAAATTTCGCCATAGTCTGTCCCCCAGATTCTAGGTTCTAGTGTGGATGAACTCTCTGCTCTCAGAAGCGTTATCGGCAGTGCCCCGCTTCCCGTCTCAGTTGTGATTACAAAAACTGCGATTGCACGATAAGATACGCAAAGGGGCGCAAAGGAGCGCAAAATTTGCGCGTAAGACATTGATTCGAAATGGTAGATTTTTTGTTTCAGCGCAGAAAAGTTCAGACAACTTCAAAGTGCTGTTCGCCCGCCTAGCGGCAGAAGGTGCAGGACGTCCGGTAGATCGGCAGGGCTTCGCTGATGGTCCGTGGACGCCCGAAACTCTTGCGGAAGCGGTGTCCTCTCTAGAGGGCAACGAAAAGGGTATCGAGCTTCGCGCGGTGCAGACTTGGTTTCAAGACAACGACAACGGGATCAGCAATGATAACATCCGCTGGCTTGCTCGAATTTTCGGATGTAACGATCCCGAAGAAGCAAGCAAATGGCAAGCAGAGCTAAAGGCATCAAAAGATCGCCTGACAAACCAACGACGTGAGAAAAAACGTCGGGACGACAGCTCTGAGGGTCTAGAAACCGAACCCTTGAGCATCGTAATGCCACAGGTATCGGAGCCGTCAAATATTGTCGTCAGCACGAGCACCTCAATCACGACGGATGTCGGCCAACGCAAGGCTAAGTCCTTCCCTGAGAAGTGCGAATGGATGCTCAGCGGCTCAGGATCAATGAACCTGTTGATCGCATATTGGCTGGTTTTCTGTGGATTGGGTTTGCTCAATTATGTGCTGAATACGTTGAGTGTCACATACAGCCCCGTTGGTGGACTGGACAAACAAGTCGGCTTCATTTGGGCACCAACACTTACTGTGCTGCCTTTGATCGCCCTGCCTGCTTTCATTTTCTACGTGAGCGATTTGAACACTTACTGGAAGCGTGTCGGCCGGTTCAAATGCACTGCGGACGATGTGATTTCAATCAATTCCGAGAGCAACGAAGCATGGTACGCCAAAGTTAACGATTTCTCGTTTTCTTTCTGGGCAATTGCTTCGTTCTGCTTCTTATTCGTTTTCGGGTTCCAGTGGGCTGGCATCTACATGCCTGCATATCTTTCCGGCGACACCAATGGCGTCCAGATTGATAGATACCTGGTCGCACTGGTGCGTCCCGAGGTCATTTCCGTGGGAGAGGCCATGGCTTTGTCATTCATTGGCTATCTCTACACGGCGTCCTACATCGCGATCTTCATGTTTGGATTGCTGTTTCTGGTCATCGTTGTCCTTGATTATCAAGACCTTTGCACGACCGCTGACCTTGAAGGAAGCACCGCCGATACCAACCAGATCCGAAAAGTTGGGCAGAAGATCGTATGGGGCGGTTTCCGCATAGCTGTTTTTGCGCTGTGGCTTGCATCGTTGGTCAAGCTACAGATCACCTATCTGTCCTCTGACGGCCCAGACTTTGTGACTTGGCTGAGGACCGATGCGCTGAGTGTTTTTGGTGCGACGAGCATTCGCAACGGATGGTTGGACAACACATCTATCAGCCACTTCACCTCCTTCCTTATGTTGGTAGTCACAGTGACAATCTTCGTAGTTTGTGCGCTGGTAATTCAGACTGTTTTTGAGCGCCTGTCTGTCTACGATCAGGACTACCCTTTTTCCCTCGATCAGCACGCAATTGTGAAAATGCTTGCCGTCATTGGGCTGTTGTCGTTCAACTTGGTACTTGTGGGAAGGTTCACCGGATTCTCCCTTCTCTTAGCGGCCAGTACCCTGGCGTCGCTGCACGTGCTGTCCGGTCCGAAACTACGAACATTTTAGGTGGGTGATGGAAGAGGCAGAAATTTATAGTGATATCGCTGAAGGACCTGCATCAGGCAATGCATACTGGATCGAAACCGACGATAGTGTTCGCGTTCGAGTTGGGGCTTACCAATCCGAGGTCGAAGCCAAGGGCACGATCCTGCTGATGCTTGGCAGGTTTGGGTATGTCGAGAGATACGGGCGGGTCGCAAAAACCTTCGCAGAAAACGGTTTTTCAACCGCGATCATAGACTGGCGAAGCCAGGGCTTATCCGACCGAATGTCATCCGACCCCCAAGCTGGTCACATTGAGAGCTTTTCCGACTATCAGAAAGATGTCGCGGCATTCATTCAAGCTGCTGACGAGTTGGACCTTCCGAAACCATATTACTTAGTCGGCGTCTCTATGGGAGCCTGCATCGGATTTCGCGCATTGCTCGATGGTCTCCCCGTTGCTGCCACTGCTTTCATTTCTCCTATGTTTGGCATCAAGATGTCCGCAATTCAGCGCATCGCAGCTTGGCCCCTGTCGTGGGCATTTCAAAAGTTTGGAATTGGCCAGAAATACGTTCCAGGCGAAAATGGGGAGATTTATGTTTTGGAAACGCCATTCGAAAAAAACAATCTCACGCACAATTCTGCGATGTATGACTATTGGGTCAAGCAGGCCCAGGCCGCGCCCGAGCTACAAATTGGCGGGCCAACGATGTCATGGCTTTACGAAGCGCTCGCGGAATGCCGAAGGCTTTCAACAGTTCCCTCCCCTAACATCCCATGCATCACATTTTGTGGCGAACTCGATCAACTCGTAGACAACGCTTCGATCAAGCGCCGCATGGCGCAATGGCCGAATGCTGAGTTTTCCATGATAAGAAATGCAAAGCACGACGTGTTGACTGAGATCCCCGAGGTGGGCGGCGACGTGATGACGCAGATTTTCGATTTCTTTACAAAGGCGGGCGCTGCAACCAAGCCATAGTCGCAAAAAACTGGCTTGCTGAGGTCGCTTTCGGGAGGAGGCGAAGTGACAATGTAAGCTTGACTCATGCCAGCCGCCATTCGTGCGTTGCGCGGCGAAAGTGTCAAGAGAGCCCATCCTGTGAATTCAGTTTTTTCGCTGCGTGCGCTCGCAGTGTCACAAATGCTGCATGTGCAAAAAATGCAGTGCCGCCGCGCAGCGAGAAAACCGGTCGTTCGCGCTGACCGCAGCGTGGATCAAGCGTCGAAGTCAAAAGTCGGCGTCATCGCCACCGCTTGCCGTTCAAAATCGAATGGCAGCAGTCAACTCACTCTAGCCTGTTGCGGTCTACCAATCGTTTGCGCCATCTCGGCTTTCAACCAGTTTCGGAGAGGCGCTGTGACTGGGTCTCCTTGCATGTTGGGATGCTCGGATATCCAGTAGTCATCGCGACCAGGAAAAGTAGCCGTTCCGATTTGAACCAGATCACCGCGCTGCAAGGCGTCACAACAAAGCACATTGTCACCGATGGCGATACCTTGTCCGGCCAAGGCGGCGCGGATTGCAAGCGCGCCGCTTCCCAGAACGAAACCTTGGTCGAACCGGAGAACCTTTTCTGCGTGCAGGAAGGTATCCCACCAGTAGGTGTCGACATCGTGGAGAAGACAGAGTGTTTCGAAAGGTTTCGCCGAAGTTTCGAGGAGTGAAGGGCTCACAACAGGAAAAACAGTAAAGCCGCAGAGGCGCTCGACAGAGGCGGCACCCGCACGTGGATGCCCATACGTGATTGCCAGATCGCTTTGCGGCTTGTGCCGCCCCGGGATAGTTGGAACGAATGTCACATCGGTATCGGGTATTTCGGCCTGCAGTCGCAGTAGCCTTGGGGCCAGCACAAGATCGAGAAATTCAATATCAACTTCGACCGTAATCGCTCGACGTGCCGACAGACCTGATGCTTCATTAAGACCAGCTTCAAGCAATGCCAGAACACGCCGGGCGACTGGCAAATACGCCCGACCAGCTGCCGTAACGACAACCGAACGATGTCTCCGAGAAAAAAGGGCCGTCGCCAAACGGTGTTCGAGGCTCGCCATCTGCTTGCTGACCGCTGCCTGCGTGACGTTCAGCGCGTCTGCCGCACCAGCAAAGCTTTCTCGCTCCGCTGCTTCCACGAACATTCTTAACGCGGTTGGAGAAGGCAGGGCTCGCATAGCTCTGCATAACTAAATGGAATTCAAGAGGCCAGAAAAATCTCTTTTGACCTACATTTGTCATGTCTCTAGCTATTCAGACAATGACCCAAAAAACCTCTGATACCAGCTGCCGGGCAACTGTTGGCATGGACCACGCTCCCAACTGGGGCGAGCTTCTCGCCGATGGCAGGGGACTTCGTATCAGCGCGGTCCTCGCGGTCATCGTTTTGCACGCTGGCGGAAACTATGCCGCCGTCACGCTTGCACCGGCGATGGTTGCGGAAGTGGGTGGCGGGGAACTCATCGGTGCCTTGGCCGCGCTCTTTAACATCACAACGGTTCTTGCGGCAGCAGCAAGTGGGCCGTTGGCCGCGCGATATGGCACGAAATGGCTTTGGTGGATCATGACGGGACTGGCGTTGTCTGGTGCGCTGCTTTCAGCCGCAGCAGGTACCATGTTATGGATCGCGGTTGGTCGTGCCGTTGCCGGTTTTGGAGGCGGCGGTCTGCTCGCTCTCGGATTTGTCGCTCTGCGCTCGGAAACGAGCCCGGCTGCGTTCCCCAAAATCTCGGCAATATCTGGCGCGTTCTGGATCGGAGCTGCATTTTCTGGTCCGTTGGTCGGAGGCCTGTTCGCGGATTTCTTAGGATGGCGTCCGGCGTTCATTGTCTTTGGCGTTGGTATGCTGATTTACGGATTTGCCAATGCGAGAACCATGGCAAGGGTCGAAACTGAGCGCAGCACAGAACGGTTTCCAATAACGTCGTTTGCGGCCTTTGGCATAGGAATTGGGCTGATAAGCTTCGCGCCCCAATTCGACCGCGGCGCTGCGGCGCTCATCGCTTTCGTTGGACTTATCGCACTGACTGCAGCTATCTGGCGTGAGAGATCACATGTGCCGCGCATGTTTCCGAAACGCGCTTTTCGTTTCCGAACGATGCAGGGAAGCGCGATTGCGGCAAAGACAGTTCTTGGGGCGAGTGCGATGAGCATCCTCGTCTTCGGCCCACTTGTTTTGACGCAAGTTCACGGACACAGCGCCACATTCGCCGGGGCGTTCGTGCTGATCGAAACCATTGGCTGGTCCGTTGCTTCTTTCGCAATCGTGAGCATTCCTGGGGGACGGTATGTTGCCTTGGCCGGTCCTTTCCTCACACTTGCCAGTTTGGTCGGATGCTATGTCTTTTTGATCGGCGGTCACTTGATCGGCGCAGCACTCTCCATCGCCGCGTGCGGTTTTGGCCTCGGTATGATTTGGCCGTTTCTGGGTGAACAAATGGTCGCGGGTGATCTAGACGGTGAAAAGACTAAGACCATGGCCATGGTTTCCAGTGTCGAGACCCTTGGATTTGCCATTGGTGGAGCCTTGGTTGGCCTCGTGGGTGCATTCGTTGCTGGGGGTACCATCGATGACAGCGCGTCGATTCTCAGGGCCGCGAGCGCAGGTATTATGTTTTCGATGCCATTCGCGCTGATCGGTGGCGTGGCGGCCGTTCGGGCCTTGCGGGGAAGGTCAGTTGAATTCATCTGCGCCTTTGAAGCTTGCGCAAAAAGGGGAGAAGCAGTCGTGACCATAACTCGGTTTCCATATGAAGGACTGGGCCGCTGCGAGGCCGTCGTATCGGACGGACTGGTCTATGCGGTTGCGACGGATCCGCACTGTGCGGATGGAATCCTTGCGCAGACCAGGAATGCGCTGGATGAGCTCAGCAGTATTTTTGAGAAGGCGGGCAGCGGTCGACCAGGGCTACTTCAGGTCACAGTTTTTCTCAGCGACGTCAAGCAAAAGGAAGAGATGGATACGATCTGGATCGATTGGATTGGGCCCAAAGAGAACTGGCCGCAACGCGCCTGCGTTGATGTTGATCTCTACGATGGTTGCCTGATCGAAATCGTTGTGACAGCAAAGTTGCTCAGGTCAGCGCCTCAATACCTGTCACTCAATCGGCGGGCAGAATCTGTTAAGAGTAGTTCTTCGATTGCCTTCGCCTCGCCAGCTATGAATGATATGGCCATTCTCCTTTACGGCTGGTTTTATGAGGCCAATACTATCGGATTTCGTTCGTCTTAGGAGAGCGACTGCCGCAAAAAACATGCCATTCATGCAGATCGTGTTTGTCGGTCTCGCTGGTCTCACTGTACCGCACATACTTCTTACTGATCGATTTCAACGGCACAAACATCGATGACCGCGCAAAAGATAATCGCGCCGATGGAGAAGGTCCCCCCTCTCAACCGTTGAAATCAGTTGCAGCACGGGTTGGGTTTAGTCATGCGATGACTTAAACTTGACACCTATTATCTATCGGCGCTCCAGAAAAAAACTGCATTGTCGGACGCGGGATCAACTTACAAATAACATCTGCAAACCAAAAGTAGGATGTATGAATGAAGTGGTCCCAGAAAACTGGACAGTCAGCTAAGGTGTATCCCAAACCTTTGAAGGGATGCGAGAATGGCAAAGCGCCGGAATTTTACAGACCAGTTTAAAGCCAAGGTGGCTTTGGAGGCGTTGCGTGGTGATAAGACCGTGCAGGAGATCGCTGCGAAGCACCAGTTGCACCCAAACCAGGTCAGCACATGGAAGCGGCAGGCCATAGACGGGATGGCCGATGTGTTCTCTGGCAGCAAGCAGAGCGGCCCGACAGAAGCAGAGGTCAAAGAGCTGCATGCGAAGATTGGGAGGCTGGCTGTCGAGAACGATTTTTTGTCGGAAGGGCTCAAAAGGTGAGCCCGGCAAGGAAGCGTTCGATGATCCAGCGGGATCACCCCGATCTGAGCATTAGCCAGCAATGCAAACTTGTGCAGCTGTCGCGGTCGGCGTTCTACTACACGCCGGTCGGGATCGACACGGACACGCTGACGATGATGAAAGAGATCGATCGCGTGTTCACCAAGTATCCGTTCTTCGGCAGCCGTCAGATCGCGGCTTATCTGCGAAGAGAGGGCACGGTCGTCGGGCGTCATCGCGTCAGGCGGTTGATGGCAAAGATGGGTCTGGAGGCGATCTACAAACGACCCAGAACCAGCCAACCCCACCCGCAGCATCCGGTCTATCCGTATCTGCTGAGGAAGATGCAGATCGACCGACCGAACCAGGTCTGGTGCGCAGACATCACTTTTGTGCCCGTTCGCAATGGCTTCCTGTATCTGGTGGCAATCATGGATTGGGCAACGCGCAAGGTCCTGAGCTGGCGGCTGTCGAACACAATGCACGCCGACTTCTGTGTCGATGCATTGAACGAGGCTATCACCAAACATGGCCCGCCTGAGATCATGAATACGGATCAAGGATCGCAGTTCACAGGATCGGCCTGGATAACGGCCCTGTCTGAGGCGGGCGTGCGCATATCAATGGATGGGCGCGGGCGCTATCTGGACAACATCTTCATCGAACGACTTTGGCGGTCGCTGAAGCAGGAGGCGATCTATCTCGAAGAGATCAGCGACGGCTTCCTGGCCCGACGCGTCATCAAAAACTGGATGGCGTTCTACAACACCAAGCGGCCCCATTCCGCACTTGATCGACGAACGCCGGACGAGGCATATTGGACCGGCTTGGAAGAGCAAAAAGCAGCATGAAACCTAAACCCGATACACCTTAGAGAAGCTGCAAAGCTGTCCGAAAAGGTGGGACCACTTCATACCACCTGTGGCTTTTGCGCAGATGCGCCATTATCGAGGTAGACCAATGGCTTG
>CAKZYL010000126.1 GCA_937884705.1 uncultured Roseovarius sp.
GCGTCGTCTCCGGCCTGCGCGGTTCAGGCCATGGCGTGGAAAGATCACGCCTATGCGCTGCAGTTTCACATGGAAATCGAAGCTGACACGGTGACCAACTGGGCCGACATTCCCGAATATGCCGATGCGTTGGACAAAGCGATGGGCGAGGGGGCTGTGTCACGATTGAAAGACGCCTGCGCCGAAAGGATGGCGACATTCAACGCATCCGCCGAGCGGCTCTATGGCAATTGGATGAAGGCCACGAAAAGCGCGTGAGCAAGACCGCTTGCGCGCATTCCAAATGGCGCTAGTCCTGTGCCCAATCGTCTGACTGCATTTCCCGAAGACGGCTGGCTGTACGTTCAAATTCAAAGCTGCCGCGACCCGTCTCATAGAGTGCCTCGGGTTCTGCGGCGGCGGAGCAGATCAGGCGCACGCGCGCCTCATAGAGCGCGTCGATCAGGGTGACGAACCGTTTGGCTTCGTTGAAATTCGTGGAGCTGAGCTGCGGGATATCATCCAGCACCAAAACGCGCGCGGCCTTCGATAGAGCCAGATAGTCTGCGGGGCCCAAAGGCTGACCGCACAGATCATGAAAAGACGCCCGCGCCACGCCATTGTGGTAGGCCGGTATCAACACCTCACGCTTGTTGACGATCAACGTGTGCGGCGCGTCTTCACCGTCTGACATATCGTGCCAGATGGCGTCCATTTCCGCTTTGGCCGCGGCATCGTTTGGGCTGAAATAGCTCTTGGTCCCCGCCAGCCGGTTTTGGCGGTAATCCGTATCGCTTGCCATTTCATGCACGACCATCTGATCCTTCAGAAGCTGGATGAACGGCAGGAACAGCGCACGGTTCAGCCCGTCCTTGTAGAGATCATCCGGGATCCGGTTGGAGGTGGTGACCACCACGACACCTGCCGCAAAGAGCGCCTCGAACAAGCGGCCAACGATCATGGCATCGGTGATGTCCGTGATCTGCATCTCATCAAAGGCGAGCAGCCGGACAGATTGCGCGACATCTCTTGCCACGGGGGCCAACGCATCGACCTCATTGCGTTGCCGTGCGGCGTGCATGCCTGCGTGCATTTCTTGCATGAAGGCGTGGAAATGAACGCGACGATTGGGGACCTCAAGCGTGTCGACGAAGAGATCCATCAGCATGGATTTGCCGCGCCCGACACCGCCCCAAAGATAGAGACCCTTAGGCACGGCCGTATCGGCCGATTTACGAAACCATCCATTTGATTTGGCAGGGTGTTTGAGAGCTTTTGCGATGCGATCAAACTCTGGCAGCACGCTTTCTTGTGCACTGTCTCTGGTCAGTGTGCCATCGGCAACGAGGGCCTCATATCGCGCGGTCGGCAAGGTCATTTCTCCGCCATATCGTGAGTTTCTGTCAGTGAAAAGCGCGCGATCTTGTTTCACATCAAAGTTCCTTAAGTGTCGGATCACAAATTCCGGTTTGACGGAAACTAGCGCGTCGGTAGGTTAAGCAAAGACGCTAAGGAAAGCCTTTTGGAAAAGTCCCAAGAAAGTTCCCAGTCTCTTTTCACCCCGGTGCTGATTGCGGGGTGCCTGATCTTGATCGTGTCCTTCGGGATCCGGTCTGCCTTCGGTCTGTTTCAGATCCCGATTGCGGAAGAGTTCGGCTGGTTGCGGGTCGAGTTTTCCATGGCGATTGCCATCCAAAACCTCGCATGGGGTATTGGTCAGCCAATCTTTGGTGCGATTGCGGAAAAAATCGGGGATCGCAAAGCCATCTTCATGGGCGCGCTGCTCTACGCGCTTGGCTTGGTGCTCTCGGCCTATGCGGTGACACCCGGCGCGATGCAGGCGCTCGAAGTGTTAGTGGGCTTTGGTATCGCGGGCACGGGGTTTGGCGTGATCCTCGCCATTGTGGGGCGCGCCAGCTCAGACGCAAACCGCTCCATGAGCCTCGCCATCGCGACGGCGGCAGGCTCTGCCGGGCAGGTTGTCGGCCCGCCCATTGCCGAGGGGCTTCTGGCCACAATGCCGTGGCAAAGTGTGTTTTTCGTCTTCGCAGTGGCGATCCTCGGTATTCTCTTCCTTCTGCCGATGGTCCGGTCCCCCCACGTGGCCAGCAAGGCCGAGCTGGAAGAAAGCATGGGCACGGTTCTGACCAAGGCCTTGCGCGATCCCTCCTACACGCTGATCTTTCTGGGGTTCCTGTCCTGCGGCTATCAACTTGGCTTTATCACCGCGCATTTCCCCGCCTTCGTGACCGAGGTCTGCGGACCAATCGCACCCGGCGGCATCCTGGATGGGATGGGGGTCTCCACCACGTCAGCGCTTGGCGCGCTCTCCATTGCTCTGATTGGTTTGGCCAACATCTCGGGCACGCTTATGGCGGGCTTTTTGGGAACCCGGTATTCCAAGAAATATCTGCTGGCAGGGGTCTACACCCTGCGCACGCTGGTGGCGGGGATCTTTATATTGCTGCCGATGACGCCTGCCACCGTGATCATTTTCTCCATCGCGATGGGATCTCTTTGGTTGGCCACGGTGCCGCTCACCTCAGGCCTCATCGCGCATATCTATGGCCTGCGCTACATGGGCACGCTCTATGGCATCGTCTTCCTCAGCCACCAGCTGGGCAGTTTCCTGGGGATTTGGCTCGGCGGGCGGATGTATGATCTTTATGGCAGCTACACCGCTGTCTGGTGGATCGGCGTGGCCATCGGCGCGTTCTCCGCGATCATTCACCTGCCCATCCGGGAACGTCCTTTAAGCGCACAACCAGCTTAACCCGCCATCTGCGTGTCGAGCCCTTCCTCGGACAGCCCTTCAAGCCGTGGCATAAGCCCCAGCAGTTCCTGCGTATAGGGATGCGAGGGCGCCGCGAAAAGAGCCTCGGTCTCCTGCACTTCTACGAGCTTTCCCTGCTTCATCACGCCCACCCGGTTGCACATCTGGCGCACCACCGGCAGGTCATGAGAGATAAAGAGCATGGTCAGACCCAGATGCTCCTGCAGGTCTTTGAGGATGTTCAGGATCTGCGCCTGAATAGACACATCAAGCGCGCTGGTGGGTTCGTCGCAAATCAGGAAGCGCGGCTGCGTGGCGAGCGCCCGGGCAATGGAGATCCGCTGACGCTGGCCGCCGGAAAATTCATGAGGAAACTTCGCGAACGCGTCCGAGGCGAGACCCACACGATCCAGCAATTCGCGCACGCGGGGCTCCACCTCGCCTGACGGCAACAGGTTATGGTGCCGCAAAGGCTCGGCCACGATGTCGCCCACCTTCATGCGCGGATTGAGCGAGGAAAACGGATCCTGGAAAATCATCTGGATCTGGCGGCGATAGCTGTCGAGGCCTACGGCATCCATCCGGGTGATATCATCGCCGTCAAAGAGAATGCTGCCTCCATCCACTGGGTAAAGCGTGCCGATCATGCGGGCGACGGTGGACTTGCCTGAGCCGCTTTCGCCTACAAGACCGAACACTTCGCCATCCTTGATGTCGATTGAGAGGTCATCCACGGCAGTGAAATAGGTCCGCCGCGACGGGATGAGCGAGGATTTCTCAAGGAACTTCTTGGTGACACCTTTGACCTCAACCAGCGTGCCTTCCTTGGATGGTGCGGGTTTCTTCCATGACCGTGCGAGATCGGCGATCTTGAACTCGGTCACCCGCCCGCCATAGCCGATTAGCGGGAAGCGTTTCAGCTTCAGCGTCGGGCGCGGCACGGCCGCGAGCAGAGAGCGGGTGTATTCATGGGTCGGCGCACCAAGGATTTTGTCCTTGGGCCCGCTTTCCACCACGCGGCCATTGTACATCACGGTGACCTTATCCGTGGTGTCGGCGATGACGCCCATATCATGGGTGATGAGGATCACACCGACTTGGCGCTCATCTGCAAGCTCCTTGATCAAGTCGAGCACCTGCGCCTGAACAGAAACATCCAAAGCCGTGGTCGGCTCATCGGCGACAATCACAGTCGGCTCCGAGCACAGAGCAAGCGCGATCACCACACGCTGGCGCATGCCGCCGGAAAACTGGTGCGGGTACTGGTCAAACCGAACGGTCGGGTTTGGGATCGCCACACGATCCAAAAGCGCGATGGCCCGCTCTTTGGCGTCCGATGTGGAAAGCCCAAGATGCAGCTGGATCGTCTCAACCAATTGCTCACCCACTGTGAAGAGCGGGTTGAGAGAGGTGAGAGGATCCTGAAAGATCATCCCGATCTCTTTGCCCCGAATGCGGCGCTTTTCCTCGTCGCTCAGCTGATCAATCCGCCGCCCATTGAGATGCACCTCACCGGTGTGAATGCGGGCAGGCGGATCAAGCAGCCCGATGACCGCATTCCCTGTCATGGATTTGCCCGCGCCGCTTTCCCCAACAACCCCTCGGATTTCGCCAGGCCGGATGTCATAGCTGACCTCTTCCACCGGGCGGAAGATGCCGCGCCGGGTTGGGATTTCGACGGTCAGGTTTCGAATTGACAGAACCGGTTGGGTCATGGGCGGTTGCGCCTCCTAAATTGACCCCACAGTTATTTTGGATTGTGCGTGCAGTTACAAGGACCCGCGAATTCTTTGTAAGAATTCGGCCCGAAATCTTTCAAAGATTTCGGCACCCGCTCAAACGTCGGGCGTCTCTCACATCACCCGGATCACATCCTTGTCGATGGCCAGCATGTATCCCCGGCGGGCGATGTTCTTCACCAAGAGCTCGGAAATCATCTGATTGCCCAATGTGTCGCGCAACCGTTTGATCCGCGTGGCGCCTGCGGCCTCTTCGCAATCTTCGCGCGACCGGCCCGAGATCACGGCCTCAATCTCAGCCCCGGTCAGCACCTCATCATCCATGCGTGCTTCCGCCAGGACGGCAAGCGTCTCCATCGCGGCGTCGGTGAGTTTAAAGCCCATATCGTTGAGATAGACGGTCTTCTCATCCCGACTGATCAGAAGAGAGCTCACCTGAATTCCAGAGCGCTCGATCTGGGCCATGCGACGGTTCAAGGCAATCAGCATGACCAGGAAGACCAGCGACGCGATCAAAAGCGCCGTGGCAAAGATCAAAAGCACGAAAATCGCGATGCGGTAGCTTACCAGCGTCTCCGAGAATGCCGTGCCAGACAGCGCGAGGATCTCCAGAAGCTTGATCTCGGCATCAGACGTCAGTGCATCGTTCTCAATAAAGATCCGTTCCACCCGCATGTTGAACGCGTTGGCATCGGGCAGTTTCAAAAACAAAAAGATCGCTGTGATGGTCAGGATCGCCAAAATACCGATCACTCCGAAAACCACCACACGGGTGCCCGACTTGCGGGCATCTGCAGCTTTGGCGCCTCCCTCAAACACGGGCTCGCCCCCTTTCCAACTTAGTCACCCTTTCACCGAAAGGATCTTCAACAACGTCAGGCCCTGCGCGGCCAGTTGCGCGCGCAGCTGACGTTGCACCGTGCCACGATCGCACGGGCCGGGCACCGTGGCCACATTATGGAACAACTTCAGCGGATTATCGCGCTTGGCCTTATACTCAACTGTACAGGCGGCATGCGCAGCGCTGGACATAATCGATATGGCAACCGCGAAAGTCAGTATGGGGATCATCCGTTTCATGTCACTAAAATGCTCTGAGACTCAGCGCTATTCAATATCTGACCGCTGACAAAGCGCTCCGGTAACCGTGTTATCAGATAACAGTGAGGTGCTATTGCCTGACAGTGCGGGGGCTGCCATCCTTTTGTCCATGAAGACCGGACAGTGTTGTCTGTCACATGCCCCTTAGATTACTCCGAAAGGAAGCTCTCATGTTTCTCAAAGGCTTCACGACCACTCTGGCTGCGATTGCAATCTCCTTTGCTGGCCTTTCCGCAACGCCCGCGCAAGCCGGGAACGATACGGCCAAAATCATTGCTGGTGCTGCCGCGCTTGCCATCATTGGTGCTGCAATCGCGGACAGCCGAAACAACCGCCGCTACGTGTCGCGCCATCATGGCTATAACTACCACAACCCCTACTATTACGGGCACAACTACCACGGCCATAAGCGGAAAGTGTACCGTCACCACTACTACAAAAAGCACAACTACCGTCACAAGCACCACAGAAACCACTGGTAAAAGCGCAACATCCTGTGCAGACGAAAAGGAAGGGCTGGCCCCTTCCTTTTTGCGTTTTGGATCAACTCGTGATCTTAGAGGCGCATGGATCACCCGGATTTTTCTCTCGAGCTGACGGCCATCACCGCGGGTCATGCCTGTGTCGCAGGCGTCGATGAGGTTGGCCGCGGCCCCCTGGCTGGCCCGGTGACAGCCGCGGCTGTGGTCCTGGATCCTGCGCACATACCCGAGGGCCTCAACGATTCCAAAAAACTGACAGCGCGCAAGAGAGAGGCGTTGCACGATCTTTTGGTGGACGTAGCAGAGGTATCCGTGGCGCATGCCAGTGTCGAAGAGATTGATGCGTTGAACATCCTGCGCGCTGCGCATTTGGCCATGATGCGCGCCTTGGAGAGTTTGCCACGAAAACCCAATTACGCGCTCATTGACGGCAATATGATCCCCCGTGGCTGCCCCATTCCGGCCCAAGCGGTGATCAAAGGCGATGGTCTTTCCGCATCCATCGCAGCGGCGTCAATTGTGGCCAAAATTAGGCGCGATCGGCTCATGATGGATTTGGCGCAACAGTACCCCGGCTACGGCTGGGAAACCAACGCGGGTTATGGATCCAAAAAGCACATGGACGCGCTCGCAAATCTTGGGGTGACCCCACACCATAGACGATCCTTCAAACCCGTCCACAATATCTTGTATCAAGCGAAATCTGTAACCCTCTGATTCAAAAAAGAATTTGACGGCGAATCTCGTTTGACTCATCTTGGTGGCAACACATCCAAGAGCGCAAAAGCGCCGGGGCCACAAGGCTCCTGGGACAGAGGCAGAATTGATGACGAAGACCAAAGCAGGGGGCGCGCCTGAGACGAAAGGCGTGCTGCCGCTCAACCAGATTGTAGCCGGTGACTGCATCGACGTGATGCAAAGCCTCCCTGCGGGCAGCGTTGATCTCATCTTTGCGGATCCGCCGTATAACCTACAGCTTCGCGGAGATCTGCACAGACCTGACAACAGTCAGGTGGACGCTGTCGATGACGCATGGGATCAGTTTGCATCTTTTGAAGCCTATGATCGGTTCACTCAAGAGTGGCTCACTGCTGCGCGGCGGCTTATGAAACCCAACGGTGCGATCTGGGTGATTGGCTCTTATCACAACATTTTCCGGGTGGGCGCGGCCCTTCAGAACACCGGCTTTTGGATCCTCAATGACGTGATCTGGCGCAAGTCCAACCCGATGCCCAACTTTCGCGGCAAGCGTTTGACCAACGCCCATGAGACGATGATCTGGGCCAGCCGTGAAGAAGGCGCGAAATACACCTTTAATTATGAGGCGCTCAAGGCGCTCAACGAAGGCATCCAAATGCGATCTGATTGGGTGTTGCCGCTGTGCACCGGCCATGAGCGGCTGAAAGACGAAAATGGCGACAAAGCGCATCCGACCCAGAAACCGGAAAGCTTGCTCCACCGAGTCATCTTGGGCACGAGCCAACCGGGCGACGTGATCCTAGACCCGTTCTTCGGCACTGGCACGACGGGTGCCGTGGCCAAAATGCTTGGTCGTGACTACATCGGCATCGAGCGTGAAGAGAGCTATCGCAAGGTTGCTGAGAAACGTCTGGCAAAAGTGCGCAAATACGATAGTGCTGCTTTGCAAGTCAGCGCCTCCAAGCGCGCCGCGCCGCGTGTCCCGTTCGGACAGCTTGTGGAACGTGGTATGCTGCGACCGGGCGAAGAACTCTACTCTGTCAATGATCGCCACACGGCCAAAGTGCGTGCTGATGGCACGCTGGCCGGTCATGATGTGACGGGGTCTATTCACCAGGTTGGCGCTGCTTTGGAAGGCGCGCCGAGCTGCAATGGATGGACCTACTGGTGCTTCAAAAAAGACGGCAAACGCATCCCCATTGATTACTTCCGCCAGCAGATCAGAGCGGAAATGGGCAAAGCCGACACCTGACAACAAAAGAATACCGCCGGTGCCTGTGACCTGACGCAGCACCACCTTGTGTGCCCCGGCCTTCGTGCCGGGGCTTTTTTTGCGCTCCTTGACCCGCGTCGATGCCATGTGTCGGCCGCTGCTGTTTTTTGTACGGGGCACGGTGGCTGCATGGTTTGAGCGTGGCATCTGGTGCAAAAATGTACGCCCGCGCAATGAAATGCACGGCTCAAAGCCGATAACAGGGCCCGAGGTATCTTTGCGGTCGTGTTCTTTTGAATAGTGTATTATCGTTCGCGCATGACTGGTTTTCGTGATGTGCTGGTGGTGTCGGATCTCGACGGAACGCTTCTTGATCACGAAACATATTCATGGGACGCGGCCCGTCCAGCGCTTGATGTCTTGCGATCTGGAGGGGCGGGCCTCGTGCTCGCCAGCAGCAAGACGGCGGCAGAGATTTCTGACCTGCGCGACGCGATCCAGTTCCCAGACTGGCCCAGCATTGTTGAGAATGGCAGCGGGTTGCTGGAACCTGGTGAAGACCCCCAAGCCGACCTCGGCGGCGACACACCCCTTTATCAAACCCTGCGATCAGCCATAGCGGGTTTGCCCGCCGGCTTTCGCGGCTTTGGTGATATGACTGAAAAAGAGGTGTCCGAGCGGACGGGCCTAACCCTAAGTGCAGCGCAGAAAGCCCGGATGCGACGGTTCAGCGAACCGGGTGTCTGGGAGGCAGACAGCGCCGGTTTCGATGCCTTTCTCGCGGCTGCACAAAAGGCTTCACTGACCGTGCAAAGGGGCGGGCGTTTCACAACCTTATCTTTTGGCGGCACAAAGGCCGACAAAGTGGTTGAACTTGTAGACCGGTTCAAACCACGCCACACCATCGTTCTTGGGGATGCGCCAAACGATGTTGAGATGCTCAGGCAAGCCGATCATGGCGTCATCGTGGCCAACCAGTCTTCCGCTGAGCTGTCGCCCCTTCCTGGCGAAGATCAGGGCCGCATTCGCAGAACCACGCGCCCAGGGCCGGAAGGCTGGGCAGATGCCGTTCTCGACATACTTCAAGAGATATCACAGATGAAAGAAACCGGGACACATGGCTGACTTTCACCAGAACGGGAATATTGCAACGCTGCACAATCTGCGCACCCGCAGTGTGGAGGATCTGACTTACGAATTGGTCGCCTTTTCGGAGACGCGCAAGATCACCCTTGTCCTGCCGTGCCTATTCTCAGAACTCGAAGGTCCGGCGCTGGAGAAGATCGTCGATGAACTGTCCAAGGTGCCGTATCTCCACCGCATCGTGGTGGGGCTGGATCAGGCGGACGAAGCGCAATATCGCATTGCCAAGAAGTTCTTCTCCCGGTTGCCGCAGCAGCACATTGTGATCTGGAATGACAGCCCGCGCATGAAAGCGCTTGGCGCGCGCCTTGATCATATTGGTCTGGCACCTGATGAACCCGGCAAAGGCAAGAATGTCTGGACCTGCATGGGCTATCTGATCGCCTGCGCCGATACGTCGGTGATGGCGCTGCATGATTGCGACATTGTGAGTTACAATCGAGAGATGCTGGCGCGTCTGGTCTACCCTGTGGCGCATCCCGGCTTCGGCTATCAGATGGC
>CAKZYL010000127.1 GCA_937884705.1 uncultured Roseovarius sp.
ACCGCGTCACGGAGCGTGGCAGCGGAGGCAGACACTTGCGCCGCCAGCGTCTCAATGTCTGATGCGGTCACGGTGTCTGGCAGCTCTTGGATTTGCGCCAGCAAATCGCTCGCCGCGCCAACATCAATCGCGCCGTAATCCGCCACGAAAGGGGATGCAAACGCCGAAGCGATCGTTCCCTCAAGGGTCTGGCGCGCGGATGCCAGTGCATTTGCCAGGGGCAGCAAGGCCAGAGCACTGTCCCTCTCCTGACAGGCGGCAGCCAGGGCCGCAAGATCAGAGGACAGTGCTGCGTTGATGTTGTCCTGAATGCGGGCCAGTGCGGGGGCCAGCATGCGTTCGGGCACGCCGTTGCCAAGCGCTGTGACATCGCCGATGCAGGCGGCGAGGTTTGTTTCGCCCAACGCGATCTGGCCGTTCAACGCGGCGATTAACTCCTCTTGCTCGGCGTTTGTCGTCGTCAGTTGCTGCACATTGTTGCGCAGGCCGTTGCTGAGCGCCGACAAGCGATCAATCTCATTTTTTTGCATCCATGCCGCGCCGCCGAACGCCAATGAGATCAACCCCAGAACGGCGGCCACGCTGATCGTCGGGCCTGTCCATGTCTTGGCTTCCGTAACGACGACCTTGGTGTCTTGCTGCGGGCCGCCCAAATCGCTGGCGTTCAAGGCCGCTTCGACTTCGTCGAGTGACCCAAAGACCTGTTGACCGGGCGCGCAAACCATCCGCGACAGAATTGTCGCGAGCTTTTCGGACGCGCTGTCGGAAAAACTGGAAAATTCATCCCCTGGAACAGGCCGACCCGGGCCGCGTTTTACCGCATCGGCCAGCGCGCCTTCGGTCAATTCCCGTGGCATGCCCGTCAGCGCGAGGAAAGGCCCCTCAGACCCAATAAGCATCCGGTAGCCCAACATACCCGCGGCATAGATATCGGAGGCCGCGTCAGGCACCATGGAAGACCGCAGATCCGCGCTGTGATAGAGCATCGCCTCCAGCGGGAGGGCCGTGGGCTCACCGCAGTGGAATGCGATGTCGCACAGGCGCGGTTTGTCCGCCTCGTGTTCGACGCGAATGGAGTGTTCGTGAATATTGCCGTGCACCAGGCCCTTGCGATGCATCTCGGCGAGCGCCGAGACCAGACCCTTGAAGTGGCTCAGCCGTTCGATCGGGCTGATATGGGGGTATGTCGTCTCAAAGTAGCGATGACGGCAGTCGGCAACGGTCAGAATGGGCTGCGATGATTTGCTGGCAACGGCGGCAGGCACACCCGGAACAACCTGTGGCGACTGGATGTGCTTGAGTTTGCCAATGATATCAAAGAGGCTCTGTATCTGCTTTCGCTTGGAGGACTCTGTGCCGATCTTGTGGCGCGGGACGTAGGCGTCGAGAGACGGGACATGATCGCCGCGAAATTTGCCGGTCAGACAGACCGTATCTCCCAGAACGCGCCTTTCGATCGGTTCGCTTTGATCGAAAACGTAACTTTCCAACATGTCGTCGGTGTCGGAATCTATTCGTCGGAGGCTGGTTTCATTTTCAATCATGGCATGTACTCAACTCAATTAGCCATCTCTGCGGTTCAATCGATCCAGATCGGAAAGAACCGCCCTTACAATGACGCAATTATCAGGAGAAACAGGGATCCGATCAACTACGGATTGCAGCTCTTTACGGACCCCTTCGAAGTTGCGGGTGGTGTGCAAAAGCACGGCTCTTTGGAACCTGTCATTGAGATCCCGAACAAAGGTCTGCCTCAGCTCTGACTGTTGGCTGGAGCCGTCGAGCGCTTCACGCAGCAACACGAAGGTGTAGCTGGGATCTGTCGCCACCTGGTGGACCTCTTCATCCTCCGACAGATTGATCGGCGCGCTCAGACATTTGTCAATCACAGGCTCTATTCGGCCATCGGCTGCCCGCAGAAGCTGCGCAATCTCGATGTAGCCCGGGCGCGGCTTGGTGACTTGACTTTGCTGATAGTAAAACCAGCCGACATAGCCAAAGGTCAGAACCATGAAGAGCCCGAGTATGACGGCCGTGACGGTTCCGGAGGGCTTACTGACGGTGCCCATGTTCGACATCATTGTGTCACGCGATGTCACGATCACTTCGAGGCGGGTTTCACCGATGTCGAAAGTCATGCCCTCATCGATTGTGCCGAAGCGCGCGTTGTTCACGCTGTTGGAGATCTGCACACCGGAGACATAGGCAAATCCCCAGCCCTCGGGTTCGGAATCGGGATCTGTTTCATCCAGATTGGGAAAGACTTTGAGATGCTCTGGCAGAATGCCGTGATCTGACACGCGCACGGCGTCTTGCCTGCCGCTGCCAACCGTGACCGGGGCCAGCCCAAGGGGCACCGTGAGGTTGGAATTGGGTCCGGTGAGAACTTTGAGCGAGTATCTAACGTTTTTTGCCATGTTTCACATCTACTCAGATGAAGTTGCTCAGAACGGGCATGACCGCAGCAAAGATGCTGAGGATCACACCCGCAAAGGCCACGAAGACCACGAAGATCATTTTGGTGTTGATGGCCTTGGATGTCGCCTTGGCGTTCTCAGACCGGATCAAGCGCAGCTGCTCGGCCTGTTCTGCATCCCTCGTGGGATCGCCGCCGGTTTCGATGCCTTTGGCGATCGTGCAAATGACCTGTTCCACGGCTGCACCTGCTCCGCGGACGGCTCAGAGCACGGACCAGCTGCACTACACCACTCCGAATGATGGTGCTACGGACAAGAGAGGAAATCGCGGCATCTTCCGGCAGAGGGGTTTTTAAACGCTCCGAATTGGGGAAAGGATGTCGACCAGTACTTCGATCTCTCTACGTCTATGT
>CAKZYL010000128.1 GCA_937884705.1 uncultured Roseovarius sp.
GGTTGGAATAATGAATGGCGCCAAAATCCCTAACACAAGGTTAAAGCCCGCATCGCGCCGCAGACGCTCAACGATGTCACCGCCGCGCGTTGGATCAAACAAGGGCAGGTTGAGCCAGACATTGAACTTGCCACGGCCCATTGGCCAATTGAACACCCACATCATGATCATGAACGACACGATCATCGTCATGGAAACCATATACGCGACCCCGGCCGCCGTGCGCACATCCATGATCAGCTGTGCTGAGGCATCATAGGGCAGCATCAAAACAACCAACCGCACCGGTGAAAATGGGAAATCCACGATATGGCCCAGGCCCTCGCCGACGGCTGTGAGAAAGATGGACAAGTCACTGGGGTCGGTCTGACCGCGCAGTATCAGCGACATCACCAGAACGCAGGTGCCAAGGCAGATGAATTTCAGGCGATTGAACGGTGCGGCAAAGCGAAACTCAACAATAGAGGGATACCGTCCGAAATACTCCATGAACGTGAGCAAAGCCGACAATAAGGAAATCACGACGACGATCTGTGCAGTATCGGCTGCCACACTGGGCAACAGCAGCGCTGGTGTCATCACCAAGCCAGCCACAAGGCCGGCGCGCACAAACGCACTGACGAAATCAGAAAACACTGCTTTTTCACCCTCAAACCGGCCGAACACGGTACGATGCCGTGCTCTTTTCCCAACTTGATCCCGATCGTTTCGTCGGGCTGCCTCATTCTTGTCCAATTTCTGCCCCTTTTCAAAGTTGGGCGCAACTGTTTGAAACTTTTCAGCAAATTATTTGGACTGATTGATGATGGAAGTGGTGCGGGATTGCATCAATTTTGCAGCAGAAAATTGACGATCTGGATCCGACCACAACATGTTGCGGTCGCATGACGGCAGACAGCAAGGAAGCGATGGAATAAGGGAAACAATCGCTAACACTTTGTTAGGGGTTTGGGCAGGATTTGGGCCTACATCATCTCGCGCACATCGGTCAAACGCCCCGTCACCGCAGCGGCTGCGGCCATGGCCGGGCTCATCAAATGTGTCCGACCTCCGCGGCCCTGGCGGCCCTCGAAGTTGCGATTTGACGTGGCCGCGCAGCGTTCTCCGGGCTTGAGCTGATCTGGGTTCATGCCAAGGCACATGGAACAGCCCGCAAGCCGCCATTCAAAACCGGCTTCCTTGAAAACGTCTGCGATGCCTTCTTTCTCGGCCTGCACTCGGACCAGGCCAGACCCGGGAACGACCATCCCACGCACGCCGTCCTTGATTTTCTTGCCGCGCAAAATGTTCGCCGCGGCGCGCAGATCTTCGATCCGACCGTTGGTGCAGGATCCGATGAACACAGCATCAATCTCTATCTCTCTGAGTGGCGTGCCTGGCGTCAGACCCATATAATCGAGCGAGCGTGCCGCTGCATCCGATTTGGCTCCGGGAAAGCTCGCCGGTTCTGGCACCGAACTTGTGATCGGCAACACGTCCTCGGGGCTGGTGCCCCAGGTCACCACCGGGGCGATGTCCTCTCCTCTGATCGTGATCACGTGGTCCCAATGCGCCCCGTCATCGGAGAACAGGGTTTTCCACCATTTGATTGCGGCGTCCAATTCTGCATCTTTCGGGGCGTGGGGTCGGCCTCTCACATAGTCAAACGTCGTCTCATCCGGGGCAATCAGGCCCGCGCGTGCGCCGCCTTCAATGGCCATGTTGCACACCGTCATCCGGCCTTCCATGGTCAGATCGCGGATGGCCTGCCCGCAATACTCGATGACATAGCCAGTGCCACCCGCAGTGCCGGTTTCGCCGATGATCGACAGCGTGATGTCCTTGGCCGTCACGCCAGGG
This sequence comes from uncultured Roseovarius sp., assembly GCA_937884705.1. GTDB lineage: Bacteria > Pseudomonadota > Alphaproteobacteria > Rhodobacterales > Rhodobacteraceae > Roseovarius. The sequence continues at coordinate 1,840 of CAKZYL010000128.1, forward strand.
CGCAGCTCTCCGGTGACTTCGACTTTCATGTTCTTGGATTTCTTCTGGATCAGGGTCTGCGTGGCGAGAACATGCTCCACCTCCGACGTGCCGATCCCATGCGCCAAGGCCCCAAATGCGCCATGTGTCGCCGTGTGGCTGTCACCGCAAACCATGGTGATGCCCGGCAGCGTCCAACCCTGCTCCGGCCCGACGATGTGAACAATGCCCTGTCGCACATCATTGATCGGATAGTAATGCACGCCAAATTCCCGCGCGTTCTTATCCAGCGCCTCAACCTGAATGCGGCTTTCCTCGCTCTTCTTTGAGGGATCTTCGCGGCCCATCGTCGTTGGCACGTTGTGATCGGGCACCGCGATCGTCTTTTCCGGCGCGCGCACCGGGCGGCCTGCCATACGCAACCCTTCAAAGGCTTGCGGGCTGGTCACCTCATGCACCAAGTGCCGATCAATATAAAGCAGGCACGTGCCGTCCTCGGCCTCATGCACCACATGGGCGTCCCAGATTTTATCATAGAGGGTTTTCGGTTCAGTGGCTGTGGACATCAGTCCGCTCCGCTTCTGGAAAGTGACAGGAAAGGGTGACGGGCGCGACGATTATAGTCGCGCGAGCGCAGAACGGCTCGCACCATAAAACCGCCAGGGCAGGCGCGCGCGATCTTCTATGTCCACAATCCGTGTCATGATGGACAGATATACCGACATGGCCGTTTCATCAAGGTTTTGCACGCGCGGCCCGGTCGAGGCGCGCATTTTGATGCAACGAACCTTCACACCCCGCGCGATGACCAGCAGGGGATCGTGTCATTCGGGGCCGGTTTGGCCGCAAACACAGCCCGCGCAATCGCACGGGACACGCATATGGCCGCAGCATGCCCCAACAGCGTCGTGTCCACGACCGGGTTTTGCAGCGCCAAGGCCCCGGTCGCCGCCGCAAAGATCAAATCCCCATCAAGCGGCGTATGGGCGGGCAGAATCGCACGGGCCAATCCATCATGCGCCGCAATCGCGAGCCGCGTGCACTGTGCTTGGGTGAGCGTTGCATCCGTTGCGACAATGCCAATCGTCGTATTTCGTCCGGCCGCTCCCTTGAGTGCTGGTGTTCCCGGCGGCGGGTAAGCAGGTGCGGGGCCCAGCCCGCCAAACTCGTCCCCGATCTCGAAGGGCGCCGCCCAGAAATGCGCTGTGTTGCCCACAGTGGCCGATCCGATTGCATTGACCGCCATGATCGCGCCCACGGTGTGACCCGAAGGCAAGATAAGAGACGTCGATCCAAGCCCGCCTTTGAACGTCGATGTCTTGGCACCGGTGCCCGCACCGACACTGCCCAGATCAAAATCCTGGTGGGCGGCGGCAAACGCCTCTCGGCCAAGCGTCCGATAGGGGTTCTCACCCCAGTCCTTGTCGCCGCCATTGGTCAGATCAAAGAGGATGGCCCCGGGCACAATTGGCACGCGCACGTCGCCAACGGCAAAACCGCGCCCTGCAGCCACCAAGGCATCTGCAATGCCAGAGCCTGCATCAAGACCGAAAGACGACCCCCCCGACAGAACCAAGGCATCGACCTCTTCCACCAGCTTGTCCGGCGCCAATAGATCAGTTTCCCGCGTCCCAGGCGCACCGCCCATCACGTGAACGCCCGCCGTAAACGGCGCATCGCCGATCAGCGCAGTAACCCCGGTTTTGATCCGCGCGTCCTGCGCATGGCCCACGCGCAGGCCTACCACATCCGTGATTAAGTTTCGCGGACCGGGTTGATAGCTCATATGCGATCTTTCGTGACCGCTGTCGCCGCGTCGCCCGTATTCGGCGTCCCGCACGGTTCAATGATCATCAGATGCGCCTCTTTCCTGGCGACAGGGCGATGTTCCACGCCCTTGGGCACGACAAACATCTCCCCCGCCATCAAGGTCACAGTGCGATCGCGCATCTCAATGTCGATCTCGCCATCCAAAACCAAAAAGAAATCATCGGTGTCAGGATGAGAGTGCCAGTTGAACTCACCCAACACCTTCACGACCATCACATCATTACCGTTGTAATCCGCGACGATCTTTGGGCTCCAATGCTCGGAGAACTGTCCGAGCTTTTCGGCAAGGTTGATTGGCTCCATAAACGGATCTTCCTTCGAGCATTTCGTGTCGATTTCATGACTCAGCGCACGCGAAGCTCACAATCCCACGGCACCTGCCTTTTATGTGCCAAACTTGCCCAAAGCGCGGAAATCCATTGTCTCAAGCAACTCAAGCATATCGTCCACATCGCCGCCTGAGGCCTGGATCAGAATGCGGTTGTCCACGAGGCCGCTGATCTCGCCTTCCATGATCATGAATTTCTGCCGCCCCAGGCGTTCTACCTGAGCGCCCATAAGGCCCGCATTGCCAATCATCCCGGCCATCCCGGCAACCATGGGGTTATCGGCCATCATCGTGATCGTGATGCTCTGGCCGTCGCCATCATAGGTCGCCTCTGCACCGCTGCCGCCCCCCATGAACGCCAGACCCGCATTCATCTCGGTGTTCACCTCCCGGCTCCATCCGTCGGGGGCATCCGGCAGGAATTGCACCAGTTCATCGGTCTTCATGGCCTGCAAAAGCTGCTTGGCAAACTCCAACTCTTCAAGCGCATATTGCGTGTCGCCGTCTTCATAGGCCTGCATGGCGCTTTCCAACGCTTCCGTAATGTCGTCGGCCTGTGCCGTGCTCACGGACATGGCAAGCGCCGCGGCAACCAAAATCATGTTCCTCATAGTAAACTCACTCCAAAACCAGGTGGTCCATGGTACCGCAGCGCGGCCACATTGCAATCGGGGGTTCAATCATGTCAGGGTGAACCGGAAGATCCAGAGGAACCGGCCGCCATGGGATACGTCAAATGGGTGTTTAAGATCACGTTTTGGGGGCTTGTGATCGCGTTCCTCCACTATACGCTGCCGCAGTATGACACGGCGCGCGTCACAGACACCTATGCCAAGCGCGTGGATTTCGGTGAGAACTCGATCTTTTGGGCATCAGCGGATGTGGGCAATGACGGCACGGTGGCAAATCGCGATGTGTTTTTCATTCAAACCGTTCTGGCGAGCGGTGGCGTCATGATTTACCGCAATGAAGACACCGGCTGGGGCTGGCCGCCCTATTTCAAATTTGACACCTCCAATCTTCAGGCTGAGGCTTCAGATTTCAAATCCACCGCCGAGACGCCGAAATGGATTGCTGTGCGACATTATGGATGGCGCAATGAGTTCTTTTCGATCTTTCCCAATGCCGTCAGCGTCAAAGCCGTGGACGGGCCGGATGTACGGGTCATTCCTTGGATGAGCATCGGGATCGTGGTGGTGCTCTTTGGTCTCTACTGGGCGATCCGCGTGCGTTGGATCCGCTTCAGAGAGCAGCGGATCAACCCGATCGTGGATGAGTGG
>CAKZYL010000129.1 GCA_937884705.1 uncultured Roseovarius sp.
TCCGCCAAACGACCCGGGTCAGCGCACCATCTGAGAGGTCACCATGCCAGCATATGCCACAGTTCGGGATTACATTCGGACAATTCCTGATTTTCCCCATGCGGGGATCATGTTTCGTGACGTGACCACGCTTTTTGCCGACCCCAGAGGGCTGCGCATGGCAGTGGATCAGCTGCTGCATCCTTATGCCGGGTCACGGATTGACAAGGTGGTGGGCCTGGAGGCGCGTGGCTTCATTCTGGGCGGAGCCGTGGCGCACCAGCTGTCTGTTGGGTTTGTGCCGGTGCGCAAGGCGGGCAAACTTCCAGGCAAAGTGATCAGTGAAGCCTATGAGCTTGAATATGGCCGCGCCGTGGTTGAACTGCATGATGACGCGATTGCGCCGGGTGAGCAGATCCTGGTGGTTGATGACCTGCTGGCCACAGGCGGCACTGCCGAGGCGGGGATCAAGCTCATTGAGCGCTTGGGCGGAGAGATTGTCAGCTGCTCTTTCATCGTGGATCTTCCAGAACTGGGCGGTCGTAAAAAGCTGGAAGCCATGGGCATGGACGTGCACACGATCTGCGAGTTTGAGGGAGCTTGACGAAGCTCATGTCCGTGACCGCGACCTCTGAGGATTATGGCACGGTGACGCCGTATTTCACGGTAGAGGATCCTGATCTTCTGATCGGCTTTCTGAGCACTGTCTTCGCCGCTGAGCTGATCAAAATGAACCGTTACAGCGATGGCACGTTGCAGCATGCGCGCCTCAGGATCGGTGACACTGTGATCATGATGAACCAAAGCACGGCAGATTACGCGCCGAACATTTCACAGATGCATGTGCTGGTCCACGATGTTGAAGCGGTCTTTGCCGCGGCACTTGAGGCGGGGGCAGCCGCCATCATGGAGCCCAATATCCGGCCCCATGGTGACCGGATGGCAGGTGTTACGGATCCATGTGGCAATACCTGGTGGATTGCGGCCCGAGTCGTCTGAAGCGAAGTGTCTAGACCTCCTTGAGGTTCGTGAACTCGGCCAAATACCCCTTGGGATCAGGCATTTCCCCCATCATCCGGCGGATCCAGATTTGCCGCTCCGCGTCGATGATCCCCAACTCCCAAACGCATCCGATGGACGCGCGCGACGCCATGTTGAGCGGATCTTTTGAGTCATAGAGTTTGCGATAGAACCGCTGGCACAGGACGGAGCCTTGCGTCCACCAATGAGCGGACACCGATAGACCCAACGTGCCTGGATGGACGATCACAAACCCAAGGCCGTCGCTTTCACCTGTGGAGGCGACGGCACCCAAGACTTCATTTTCAATGAACGTCCTGGCTGTGTCCTGCATGCTTTGATCCAGCGACTGATCATCCGCAATGAGGCCATAAACCTTCAGCTGAAGCTCGGGATAGGGCCATTGGCCCAACGCTGTGAGCAAGCGCGGTCTGTAGATCTCATGGGTGCCTTGCATGGGATCAGTCGCCTTCGACCTCCCATGCCTCCAGGATCGCCATGGCCTCATCCGCGGTTTCGACATACTGAAAGAGATCGAGGTCTTCTGCTGAGATCGTGCCTGCGTCAGAGAGCGCATCCCAATTTATGATGCTGCGCCAAAATTTCTCACCAAAGAGCAGGAACGGCACCCGGGCCATGCGGGTGGTCTGGATCAGGGTGAGCGATTCAAAGAGCTCATCCAGGGTGCCAAATCCGCCTGGGAAACAGCAGATTGCCTTGGCGCGCATCAGAAAGTGCATTTTGCGAATGGCGAAATAGTGGAAGTTAAAGCACAGCTCAGGCGTGACATACTCATTGGGCGCCTGCTCATGGGGCAGCACAATATTGAGACCGATGGAGGATCCACCCGCGTCGGCCGCGCCACGGTTGCCAGCCTCCATCACACCGGGACCACCACCGGTGACCACGACATATTCGCGCCCGTAATGCTCCATGGATTTTTCGGTCACGCGGCGGGCAAACTTGCGCGCTTCGTCATAGTACTTTGACAGCTCGGAGAGGGTTTTTGTGCGCGCGTTGTCTTTGTCGGCCGGTTCCGGAATGCGCGCACCGCCGAAGAGGACAACCGTGCTCTCAATACCGCGTTCCTGCATGATCAGCTCAGGCTTCAAAAGCTCCAATTGCAGGCGCACCGGACGCAATTCTTCGCGGCACATGAAATCATCATCGGCAAAGGCAAGACGATAGGCTGGTGCCCGCGTTTGCGGCGTGTCCGGCACGCGTTTGGCTGTCGTGCGATCGGTGTTGGCATCCGGAAAGGGGTTGGTGCGGTCGTCTCTCATGGATCCGCCTTTCTGATCTTGGGTTTGGCTTAACAGGCGTATAGGTATCTGACGGACTTGGCTAGGAGGAGTTGGCCCTTGCATTGGCAATCTGACATCAAAGCTGCGC
>CAKZYL010000130.1 GCA_937884705.1 uncultured Roseovarius sp.
GCGTCCTCAGGGGTGCGATAGCCGTGAATGGCGAGGATCAACGGGGCGGGCGCGTCGGTCACCCGAGCGTCATGCACCCAGACCAGCCTGTCGAGACCGTCATGCGGGACCCAAAGAGGCTCGGCATGTGCCTTGGAAGCCGTGATGCTCAGAGGGATGCACAAAGCGGTGCAGACGGCAGTGCAAAAGCCGATGGCGATGCGAAAAGCGGCCGATTTGCGGATTGGACGTGATCTAGTGTTGCTCTTTTGCATAGTGCCCTGAGACGACAGACGGGTGAAAAAAATCGAAATCTTGTGGCTTGGCCCGGCGCGACCTCAATAACTTGAATGCGGTTCTGAGAAAGGGGAGATTCTGGTCGCGCTTATCGCACCCTACGACAAAAGCCGAACCTAACGTCTTAAAAACTTGCAAAATTTTTCCTTTTGGTTCACGCTTAAGGAAATTCGGGCACTAAGACCCGGCATCAGAGGCGTGATCGGAGAGGCAGGTCACATGACAATTTTAAGAGCTTGGAAGGCCGTAATGGCCACGGTTCTCATGCTGTTTGGGCCGATGGCACAGATGGTTGAGGCGCAGAATTTAGAGGTTGTGCGAGAGGGTATGTCTCGCAGCCTGAATGTTGTTATGAACCAGGCGGTGGTGGTCGAAAGCGACGTGCCATTTGCTGAACTCAGCATTGCCAACCCGGCAATCGCGGATCTTTCGACCCTGTCGGATCGCACGATCTATGTGCTGGGCAAATCGCCGGGTCGCACGACATTGACGATCCTTGACGCCTCAGGGCGACTGATCACCAATGTGGATGTGCGGGTCAGTGCTGATACTGTCGAGTTCAAAGAGCGTTTGCGCCAGATCCTTCCCAATGAAAAAATAGAGGTGCGCACCGCCAATGACGGGATTGTGCTGTCGGGCACGGTGTCATCGACGACAAAGCTGGATCGCGCGCTGGAATTGGCGCAGCGGTACGCCCCGGATCGTGTCTCAAACCTCTTGAGCGTGTCGGGCAAGCAGCAGGTGATGTTGAAAGTGCGCTTTGCTGAGATGCAGCGCACCGTAGCCAAACAGCTGAGCACGTCGCTCGGGGTGTTCGAACAAGGCAGCGATTTCGGTGCGTCGGGCGAGACGGGTACGTTTCTCGACGGGGACAATTCAATCTTCTCGCCGAATATCGTGACGCAGCCAGATATCGAGGGCGCGATCTCTTTCGGATTTGGCATTGGATCAACCCAGGTGGGCATTTTGCTCGAGGCGCTTGAGAGCAAAGGCATCGTGCGGTCGCTCTCTGAGCCCAACCTGACGGCTCTTTCGGGACAGGAAGCGACATTCCTGGCGGGCGGTGAATTCCCGATCCCGGTTGCGCAGGAAGACGGCTTGATCACGATCGAATTCAAACCGTTCGGTGTGGAACTGAACTTTGTACCGCGCGTGGTCGAAGATGGGGTCATCAACCTTGAACTGGCGGCTGCGGTGTCATCGCTTGACAGTGCCAATGCCATCGAAGCCAACGGTCTGTCGATCAACGCATTCCGGCGACGGGATACGTCGACCACCGTCGCGCTCCGTGATGGGCAAAGCTTTGCAATTGCCGGGCTCTTGGAGGACGATTTCATCGACAATAACGGTCAGGTGCCGTGGTTGGGCGACGTGCCGGTGCTGGGCACTCTGTTCCGCAGTGCAGATTTCCAACGCTCCCAGACAGAGCTTGTGATCATCGTGTCGGCGCATTTGGTGTCGCCCACGACCGGCGAAGCTCTGGCCCTGCCCACAGACCGTGTGCGGATCCCGAGCGAACGTGAGCTTTTCCTCAACGGTCGTGTCGCCATTGACGTGTCGGAAGACGACGGTCCTGAAGGCCAGGTGGCGCGGCAGGACTTCACCGGCTCTTACGGCTACATTATGGAATAGGCGGAGATCAGATCATGAAAACGCAACTTCTCGGATCCGTCGCAATTCTTGCCCTAGCGGGCTGTTCGAACACGGTTGAGGTGTACAGATCTTACAGCGAAGCGGGATCTGTCGTCCAAAGCGATGATTTCGGCAATGCGACGATGAACAACTCACAGATCCTTTCGGGCGAGAAAAGCTTTGCCGCCAATCTTGGAAAACGGTTCCAAAGGCAGGTCCCGACGACGATCAACTTTGCGTTCAACTCGGCCGTACTGGACGGTGAAGCGCGGGCGATCCTGGATCAACAGGCGCATTTCATCCGGCAGTTTCCCGAAGTGCGGTTCCGCGTCTTCGGTCATACTGACGCCGTCGGCTCACAGGGCTACAACCGCGGCCTAGGTCAGCGACGCGCCAATGCCGCTGTGCGCTATCTGGTGTCGCGTGGGATCAGCCGCTCTCGGTTGGAAGCGGTGGTGTCGTTTGGAGAGACACAACCGGTGATCGTCACCGAAGAGCGCGAGCGTAAGAATCGCCGCACCGTGACCGAGGTCAGCGGATTTGTAAGATCCCATCCGGTCATCATTGACGGCAAATACGCCGAGGTGATCTATCGCGAATATATCGCAAGCGCCGTGCCCACCAGCACTCTGACTGACCTGGCAATCGGCACAGGCACCGGGGAATAAAGCACCCCTTTTGGCCCCATCCGGGCCCTTGAAAAGCCCGCCAAATGGCGGGTTTTTTTGTTGAGCAAAACCGCACAATTACGGTTTTTTGGCCCAAATATCGCCCAGATTATCCTCCAAATATCGCTCGATAGCAGTGTGTTTCCCGTTTCAGCGGTTCGGGAAAGGGCAATCCGATGGTGCAAAAAGAACGCCACAGGTGTCCTCTAGATTAGGAAAGACGAGAGATGACGAGTAGTGAAAACAGCCAACCGGAACAGGGCCAGATTGTCGCCTGTACGGTGTGCCGCGACGTTCAAAACTTTGATTTGCTCATTGAAGACATGGAAACCGCCCTGGGTGAAAACTGGGGCGACCTGAACTTGAATGAAGCACTTGTTTTCTTTGGGCAGGAAGAGGCCGATGGCATTGAGTTTGCCGCGCTGGCCATCGACGACACTGACGAAGATGAACTGCCGCTTCTGGTTGAGATCATCAAGCTGGCCAATATCAAAGGGATCCGCGTGATCCTGATCGCAGAGGATGTCAGCCCCGCCGTTTTGCATCAGCTTTTGCGCCAGGGGGCCGACGAGTTTGTGCCCTATCCGTTGCCCGAAGGAGAGCTTGAAGCGGCGATGGAGCGGATCCGTCAACGTACCAAGCAGGTCACGACCGAGGCAACACCTTTCGTCTCTGGTAACACGCCCGGCGACGGGGTTTTGATTGCGGTCCAGGGCCTGGCTGGCGGCACCGGTGCCACCACCTTGGCTGTGAACCTTGCCTGGGAACTGGCCACCATTGAAAAAGAAGACGGGCCCCGCGTGTGCCTGTTGGATTTCAGCCTGCAAACCGGATCGACAGCGACCTATCTGGATCTGCCGCGCCGGGATGCCGTGTTTGAAATGTGGTCTGATACAGAAGCAATGGACGATGACATCTTTAAACAGTCGCTCGTGAGCTTCGAGGAAAAAATGTGGGTCCTCACAGCGCCGATGGACATGCTCCCGCTTGACATGGTGTCGCCCGAAGACGTGCAGCGCGTGCTGGAAATCGCACGGCTTAAATTCGACTATGTGATCGTCGATATGCCCAGCACGCTGGTGCATTGGACCGAAACCGTTCTGAACACGGCACAGATTTACCTCACTACACTGGAGCTTGACATGCGCTCGGCTCAGAACGCGTTGCGTCTGAAACGCGCGTTGCGGTCCGAGGATCTGCCCGTGGAGAAGCTGCGCTTTTGCCTCAACCGAGCGCCGAAATTCACCGATCTCAACGGCAAGAGCCGCGTCAAGCGCATGGCCGAAAGTCTTGAGATCAGCATCGAAGTGCAGCTGCCCGATGGCGGCAAGGTTGTGACACAAACCGCAGATCACGGCACGCCGCTGGCCTCTGGCGCGGCCAAAAACCCGTTGCGCAAGGAAATCATGAAACTTGCCGCATCGCTACATGAGTTGGGCAAGCCCGAAGCCGAAGCAGCCTGATCAAAGGGGGATTTAAGGGATGTTTTCCAGGTATAAGAACGTCACAAAGCCGGTCAAAAAGATCGATATTCCAGAGTTGGACGCGACGAAGGCGGCGCCAGAGTCGCCGAAAGCGTCTTTGCGCAAGCCTCTTCCAAAGGCGGCTGTGGCCGATGCGCCCGTCGTGGAAAAAGAGCGCAAGCGCAAAGAGCGTCTGGCGGAGATCAAATTGGATCTACACCGCTCGCTTTTGGACAACCTCAACCTCGCCGCTCTGGACAGCGCGACAGAAAATGATCTGCGCGCCGAGATCAGCTCTATTTCCGCCGAAGTGCTGCAGGAAAAGAGCATCGTTCTCAACCGCGAAGACCGCGCCAGCCTGACGCAGGAACTTTATGACGAAGTGCGCGGCCTCGGCCCGCTTGAAACGCTTCTGCAAGATGACACGGTCAACGATATTCTGGTCAACGGCCCGCAACAGATTTTTGTGGAACGCGCCGGTAAGCTGATGCTGTCGGACGTGACCTTTAAAGACGAAAAGCACCTCTTGCGGATCATCGACAAGATCGTGAGCGCGGTGGGTCGTCGTGTGGACGAATCCAACCCTTACGTGGACGCCCGTTTGGCCGATGGTTCGCGTTTCAACGCGATGGTGCCGCCAATTGCGGTCGATGGCTCGCTCGTCTCCATTCGTAAGTTTAAAAAGGACAAGCTCAAGATCGACGATCTGGTAAGCTTCGGCGCCTTTTCTGAGGAGATGGCCGCCTATCTGCAGGCCGCGGTGGCGACGCGTCTCAATGTGATCGTCTCGGGCGGTACCGGTTCGGGTAAGACCACCACGCTCAACGCGCTGAGCTCTTTCATCGATGACGCAGAGCGGATCCTGACGATCGAGGATACGGCGGAACTTCAGCTGCAACAGACCCATGTGGGCCGGATGGAAAGCCGCCCGCCCAACGTGGAAGGCAAAGGCGAGGTTTCCCCGCGCGACTGTCTGAAAAACGCGCTTCGTATGCGACCCGATAGGATCATCGTGGGTGAGACGCGGGGCGAGGAAGTGATCGACATGCTTCAGGCCATGAACAC
>CAKZYL010000131.1 GCA_937884705.1 uncultured Roseovarius sp.
GAGTTCAACTCGTTGAGCATGCGGTCCGCGAAGTTTGGCCACGGCACAAACTCAAAATTCATATTATGCCCGCTTTGAGTTTCAAATTCCTTGGACAATTCAACAAGCGCGTTTGCCGGGTCCCAGGCCGCCCAGCAGAGCGTCAAATCTTCAGCAGCAGCCGTTGTCGGAACAGATGCAAAGCCCGCAAGTGCCGCGCCCAGCGCGACGGATGTGATCTTTCTCATGATATCCTCCCAGAGAGCAACGCGGCGTGCGCTCCTCTATCCGAACGCTATTTGAGTTACGTACATCATGTCAATCCACTTTGTTTAAAAAATCGGAAAATACTGCGTTTTATCAATTAATTTCAGATATTTAGATATAAAGCGTTTTGGCTCTACACGCCATGTCGCGCACGTAGAAATTTTGGCAGCGGCGGATTCGTTTTACGGATTTCAGCGCACAAAGATGGGTCTTTATCGCCGGTCTGAGCGACAGAGTCGGCCCACGCTTTGCAGCACTCAGAAGAGCCATTGGCGACAGGGTCCGTCCTGGGGCGGCGCCGTGACGTTGGACAAAAACAAACTTGTCGGCTAGCGTTTCGGCTAAGTGCGGGAAAAAGCGCCAAGCACATACAATTTAGTCACCGCTGATCATGGGAGGAACGATCATGTGTCACGTTTTCGCAGGACAGGATCCTGAACGATACGCGTGTCAAACCAGAAGACTTCGATTGAACGGTCAAGGCACCAGCATTCGGTTGGAGAACGCCTTTTGGGACATTTTGGACAAAATGGCAGACCGGGATGGAATGTCGACGCCAAGCTTCATCTCAACATTGCATTCAGAGGTTCTGGAATTGCAGGGGGAGCCAAGCAACTTCACTTCGCTTCTCAGATGCGCCTGCCTGAAGTACCTGGAAGTGTCGCGAGATGATCAGCCAAATGCAACATCTGCACTGGCCGCTGAGTAACGCCAATAGGCGAATTTAACAGCCTTGGAGTAGTATCCCCATACTACCAGAGCGGATTTTTCAGGGCCTAGCCTTTGCTTACGTCACCACGTAAGGAGAGACTTTGGCCAAAGCAATTCATTCGATGATCCGTGTGCTTGATGAAGCCCGGTCTATTGCCTTTTACGACACCGCGTTTGGCCTCAAACTGGCCGATCGTTTGGACTTTCCCAGTTTCACCCTCGTCTATCTCAGCAATCCTGAGACAGAGTTTGAACTGGAACTCACCATCAACAAGGATCAGACGGAAAGCTATGACCTTGGCAATGGCTACGGTCATTTCGCCGTCTCTGTCGACGATCTGGATGCCGAGCATGCCCGCTTTGAGCAAGCAGGCCTAAACCCAAGAAAACTGGTTGAATTTGCGCCTGCAGGGGAGGTTGTAGCGCGCTTTTTCTTCGTCGCTGATCCGGACGGATATGAGATCGAGGTGCTCGAACGCGGCGGCCGGTTCAAGTGAATTCAAAACACGTACCAAAATAAAATACTAGGAGGAGAACCCATGGGAGTATCAAGACGCTTCGTGTTGCAAGGGTCTGCTGCGGCGACGGCCTTGGCGACGACGATGCCAAGTTTTGCGCGGGCTGGCACAATCAATGTGGCCGATGACCCTGAAATGAAAGCACGCCTGATGCGGATGGTGAAAGTGGCCTTTCCGCATGGGCAGTTTCCCGACAGCTGCTATGAGCGCAATTGCGACGCGATCCTGAGCGCCGCGAGCGGCAATCCCGGCCAGATCACGATGTTCATGCAGGGCATGCATGATCTGAAAGCCGCCGGCTTTGACAACATGGATGATGCCGCCGCATTGGCGCATCTGCAAAGCATCGAGGGCACGCCTTTCTTCCAGCTGATGCGCGGGACCACTGTCCTGACGCTCTACAACGATCATGAGGTTTGGGAGATCCTCGGATACGAGGGCGCGAGCTTTGATCAGGGCGGCTACATCAATCGCGGGTTCAATGACCTCGATTGGTTGCCTGATCCGCGCATCACAGAGCTTTAAGGGAGGAGACGATCATGAATGCGATTGCACAAGATGAAGCGGCTGTTGTCATCGTCGGCTCCGGTGCCGGTGGCGGCACGATGGCCTTTGAGCTGACCAAGGCAGGCATACCCTGCGTGCTGTTGGAAGCGGGCAAGCACTTTAGCATCGATGACTGGGTCAACGATGAATGGGAAGCCTTTGGCCAGATGGCATGGCTGGATGCACGGACGACGTCTGGATCCTGGCGCGTGGCCACGGATTTCTCAGGATTACCAGCCTGGCTGGTAAAAGCGGTGGGCGGAACGACGACCCATTGGGCCGGCGCAACGCCGCGCTTTTTGGATTACGAGTTCAAAGCCCGATCAACCTACGGCGACGTTGAAGGCGCCACTCTTCTGGATTGGCCAATTACCCTGGAAGACATGGCACCTTACTACGACGCGGCCGAAAAGGCGATCGGATCGACCCACGTGCATGGGCGTCCACCGCTGGCAGCCAACAACAACTACAAGGTCTTCGCCAACGGCGCGGAGCGAGTGGGATATACCAAATACGCCACAGGCCCCTATGGCACCAATGCCGAGCCTTATGATGGGCGGCCCGGTTCTATCCACGACGGGTTCAACTTCCAGGGCGACAAGAACGGCTCCAAATGGAGCACGCTTGTCCGCGAAGTGCCACGCGCTGTAGATACCGGCCTTTGTGACCTGCGCCCGGAAAGCCATGTGGTGAAGATCACCCATGATGCCTCCGGCAAGGTCAATGCGGTGATCTATGTCGACAAGGACGGCAACCTGCAAAGCCAGGCCGCGAAGGCGGTCTGTGTGGCGGGCAACTCGATTGAGACGGCGCGTCTGTTGCTGCTCTCTGACAGCTCGATGTTCCCCAATGGTCTGGCCAACAGCTCTGACCAGGTGGGCCGCAACTACATGCGTCACCTTACCGGGTCGATGTATGCGTGGTTTGACAAGCCCGTGAACATGCATCGCGGGGAAACCATGGCGGGCATCATCAAGGATGAGGTCACCCATAACCCGGATCGCGGCTTTGTCGGCGGCTACTACATGGAAACGCTGGCGCTTGGCCCGGCTTTCCTTGCGGCCTTCATTGAACCAGGCGCCTGGGGTCCGGAATTTGCCAATTGGATGGATCATTACAACAAGATGGCCGGCATGTGGATTGTGGGCGAAGACATGCCCCAGGCCACGAACCGCATCACCCTGTCCAGCACCACCGACCAGTGGGGGCTGCCGGTGGCCAATGTCCACTTCGACGACCACCCCAACGACATCGCGATGCGCGAGTATGCCTATGAAAAGGCCGAAGCGCTCTATAACGCGGTGGGCGCGGTGGGCACGCATCGGACGCCACCCTATCCGTCAACGCACAACCTTGGCACGTGCCGGATGAGCGCGAACCCAGAGGACGGTGTCGTGGATAAGTGGGGTCGTGCGCATGACGTGCCGAACCTGTTTGTCTCAGACGGGTCTGTGATGACCACGGGCGCTGCCGCCAACCCGACGCTGACGATTGTCGCCCATGCGATCCGGCAGGCGGAGTATCTCGCAGGCGAGCTGAAGGCCGGAAACATCTAAAACAAAAGGGGCGCCCTGTAACGCGGGCGCCCTTTCACTTACTGGGCACGGCCATTCGCGTTGATGGGCTTAGCTCTCTTCTCGCAAAATCTGTCTTAGCTCGGTTTTCAGAACCTTGCCGTAGTTGTTCTTGGGCAGCGCCTCGATGAAGCGATAGGCTTTGGGCCTTTTGAACCGCGCGATGCGATCGAGGCAGAGCGCGTCCAATGCGCCGGGGTCCACGTCCGTGGCGGGCATCGTCACAACAAAGGCCACAACCACCTCGCCCCATTCCTCATGCGGCTGACCGACGACGGCAACCTCATGGACATTCTCGTGGCTCAGAAGAACCTCTTCCACCTCACGTGGATAGATATTCGAGCCGCCCGAAATGATCATATCCTTTGAGCGGTCCTGCATCGTGACGTAGCCGTCTTCGTCCATCCGGCCCATATCCCCCGTCCAGAGCCAGCCGTCGCGGATGGTCTTCGCGGTCGCCTCCGGGTTTTTCCAGTAACCGGGCATCACGGTGGCGCCGCGCACGGTAATCTCGCCGGTCTCGCCGCGGGGTCGCTCGCGGCCCTGCTCATCCAGGATCCGCACCTGGACGGCGCTTTGCGCAGTGCCCACGGAATTGAGG
>CAKZYL010000132.1 GCA_937884705.1 uncultured Roseovarius sp.
CGCCGGCAAAACATTCTGCGAGAACCGCGATGCGATAAGTATCGCTTAACGCGAGCCGTGCCATTCATTTGGCGCGCCGTTGGCCTTTGGCGGTTGTCTGAGATTCAAGGCGAAAAGCTTTAGGCCGGTTCGCGCAGTGCGACGATCTCATAGGAGAACACCTCCTGGCCGGTGCTCATCACAAAGATGGCCTCACCATTTTCGCTGCGCGCCTCAACGATTCGAGCCTCAACCAGAGCGGCTTTGGTGTCGATCACCTCGCCGTCAAGCTGGCTTTCCACCTCGACACTATACGTGCCGATCGGCAGCTGTTGGCCGTCTTTGGTCTTCCCGTCCCATTCCGTTTCGGCGCGATCGGTGGAAATTTCAAATCGGTCCACCTCTTTGCCGGTCTCATCGCGCACGACAAAATAGGCTTTATCCGCGATGGCGGACCCTTCTGTGACGATGGGCACCGGATCCCCGTAATAGTTCACCGGCATCGCCGCATAGGCGTTCATGCCGACCCAGGAAAACAGCTGCGACGACCCCATAGCGCTCATTTGCGCGCCGAGCACGGTGAGCAAGTCATTGGTCAGCACTTGCTGTTCGACGCTAGAGAAGGTGGCAAGCTGTGTCGCGAATTCGGTCGAATCCACGGGGTTGAGCGGATCCTGATTTTCGATTTGCGCGGTCAACATGCGCAAAAATGTCTCAAAATCCGAAGCGATCGCCGGGCTGGCCGTCTCGCTGGCAGGGGCCACAGAACTGATGCCTGTTTGGCGTGATGCGTCACTGATTTCCATGGTGTTTCCTTTTCAGATCCGGATATCGACAGACCCGTCAATCAAGATCGGGGCGGGAGCGGGCGGTGCGTTTGGGTCAGCAGGGACGCTAAGACCCTGTGGGGCGCCGCCCGTATGCTGGATCATGGCTGCGGGGGATCCGGGGCTGTCGTGCTGGCTGTCATGCTGGCCGTCAGATCCTTCGAATGAAAATGATGTGCCATCATATCCAAGCTCACGAAAATCCGCGGCGAGGCTGTCCGCATGGCGGCGCAGCAGATCGAGCGTTTCCTGTCGATCGGCCTGAATGTTGACGATCATGCCCGTCTCAGCGGTGGTGAGGCTGATGCGCACATTGCCCAGTTCGGCCGGACTGAGCGATATGTCAAAGGTGCCGCTTGTCTTGTTCTGGATCGCAATGGCGATCTGGCGCACGATATGCTGAGGCTGGCCTTGCGCCATGGGTGCGCCCGGCATCTGCGATGTAAAGACCGCCGGGTTTGCCGTACGGCCCTCTCGGGCTGACGTCTCTAATACGGGATCTGATGACATCACATCCGTTGCAAACGGCTCAGACGGGAACGTGTCAAACTGCAAAGAAGACGCGGACACCGCCGCCGCGGGGTTCGACCACACAGCACCGGGCCGTGGCGCATGGATGTCCAGGCCGCCATAGGATGCCGAGCCCGGGTGCGTCGCAGGTTTGATGGCCTCAAGCCTGCGGGTGTCATCCACATCCTTCATCAGAGCGGACAAACTCTGTGCGCTTTGATCCGCTGGGATTGGCTGAGCCGCTTGGGTCAGAGGATCACCAGCGCCCTTCTGTGTGGCGAGGGCTGACGCGACGGATCCAGGCGCAACAGGCTCTGACTGCGGGGGGGGTGGCGGGGGCGCGGCTTGAGCTTGCGCCAGAGCGGCGCCGTCACCTTGACCCTTGAAGGCAGTCTGCGCCGACGGTGAAGACGCGCTCCACGCCTGTGGGTCTGCGACACCGATCAAAGGCCGATCGGCCGTGCCGTTCATCTGCGGGGTCCATCGTGTCATCTGTTGCGGATCGGGGGCATATTTCTGAAACTGCGAGAGCATATCCTGCAAGCCCAGAACGGCCTTATGAGCATCACTTCCCGAAGGCAGCGCCGCCGCTACGGATTTCAAATTTTCCATGATGTCCGCCGCATCGGCAGCATATGGCCCATTGATATGGGTTTCCGGAATCGGAACGTGACCGACGCTTTGTGACCAAGGCGTCAGCTTCGATCTGATCTGATCACTGAGTTGAGATCCTGCAGGAAAGAAATCACCAATGTCGATCTCACCCGACGCAAGGTCACCGAAAAAGGCTTGGAGATCAAAAACGTCGTCTTCAGGGCTTGGAATGCGGCCGATGTCAGCGCCGGCGCGCCCGGCATCATCCTCGGGCGAACGTGCCCCGTTGCGATGAAACGGGTTGGTCTGTGCCGCGTCGAACACGTCATGAAACCCTGACGCCGACGACGCCTTATCCGACTGGTTTTTCGGGGCGGCTTTCGTATCCGTCGAGGCCAGCGTGGCCGGATCCTGCAAAGGACCCGGAAAGACGGATCCTAACTCAAAACCATTTTGCATATGCGATCTCCCAGGAGTTCTTCCAGATCACCGGGACTTTGGCGCAAAGAAATTACCGGATCTTTACCAGTTTGGCGTCTTATCCGGCCGAAATACTTAGAATTGAAGAGAGTATCGGATCATGATTCCTTTTGAGTTGCCCGGTGACGGACCGCGGTCAAATAGTCAACGCGCCCAGATAGATAGTGCTCAGTCAGACAGCGCCCGGAACGCCCGCGAGACCGCGATCAGACTTGAGGCCACATTCCTTTCGGAGATGTTGAAATCAGCGGGCTTTGGCACGCAGAGCAGCACATTTTCATCAACCAAGAACGAAGATCACTTCGCATCCTTCCAACGTGACGCCATTGCCGAACACATGGTGCGCGCCGGCGGGATCGGTTTGGCAGAACATTTCTTCAACGCCATGATGGAGGCAAAAAGCCATGAATAATGCAGAGCAAAAAACCCTGGAAGACATTCTTTCGGGCCTCGACTCCTGTCTTGAACGGGAAAGCGCGGCGCTTTTGGGCGGGGATATCCATATGATCTCGGAGTTGATGGAAGAGAAATCCGCGTTGATTACGGATCTGAATGCGCTGGGCTCCTCGGAGGCCGGAAGCCTGGACACGCTCAAGCAGAAAGCGCAACGCAATCAGGTTTTGCTGACCGGCGCTCTTGAGGGTATTCGCCGCGTGTCGGACCGTTTGTCAGATATACAGAGCCTCAGACATTCGTTTGACACCTATGACAGCGATGGCAACCGCCAGACCATCGAAGGTGAGGCTGTGCGCCACGTCGAAAAACGCGCGTGATGCGGTTCAAATTGTCCGCATCTCGATCGATATTCGAGCAGGACAAGCCTTGAGATCGGCCGCCAAAAAAGGGTTATATATATAAAGACGGCTTCAGACAGCCGTTTCAGACAGCCATGGATCGCCGGCCGAGATTTGACTCAAATCCGGCACATCTCGCTGTCTGAACTTAGCATTACATTAGCATCTTGAAGGGCACATTTCCCGCAGCACTCGAGCACGGGTGGCACGGTTGGATCTATCCTCTGCCGTACTCGTCAGAACGACAGCCTAGATATCGTCTCCGCGTGGGGACGGCTGTGAAATCGGCGCAAAAGCGCCAAAACTAAAGGGAAATGCGATGTCCAGCATTCTGACAAACAACAGCGCAATGGTCGCGCTGCAAACTCTGAAATCGGTGAACATGAACCTGGCCGAAACTCAGGAAATGATTTCGACCGGTAAGAAGGTGTCAAACGCCAAAGACAACTCTGCGATCTTCGCGATCACCAAGACGATGGAATCCGACGTTCAGGGCTTCAAGGCTATTTCAGAAAGCCTCGGTCTGGGTCAGTCAACTGTCGCGGTTGCGCGTCAGGCGTCTGAAACGATCACCGACCTTCTCGTGGAAATGAAGGGCCGGATCGTTGCCGCTCAGGAAGAAAACGTCGACCGTACGGCCATTCAGTCCGACATTGACGCGCTAGAAGCGCAGATCAGCTCGGTTGTTGGCGCGGCTCAGTTCAACGGCCTCAACCTGATCGACGGCTCCAGCGCTGACGCGATGACGGTTCTGTCCTCGCTGGATCGCGACTCAAGCGGTAACGTGACCAGCGCCTTGATCTCCGTTGATCGTCAGAACCTGTCGGTGACCACACCGGTCAGCGCGCAAGGCTTTGGTACGACAGATGCGACGGCCGCTGTGGCCAGCGCGATCTTCCAGGGTACGGGCGCGACCACTGTGGAAGACGACACTCTGTATGACGGCACGAACGCCACAGAGACCATTGCAGATACCGCTGGTGCGACCTTTACTGTCGGTCAGATTTCTGCCGGTGACAGTATCCAATTGGTCCTGGGCAATGTGACCGTGAACGTCGCTGGCGGCGGATCGGCGCAGGCGGATCGGACCTTTGAATACGTGGCCAGCGCCACGGACGGTGTCGAAGACGTGGCCCGCGCCCTGACCAACCAGATCAACGCGTTCTTTGGCGCTGCGACTGAATCTGCCAATGCCTACACGGTGACGCAAGGAACAGGTGCAAACTCCAACCAGTTCACTATCACCAACGGCGATGGCACGGTTACCAATGAGGTCTTGGATGTCTACGCACGGGTACAGACCGGCGGTACAGCAGGCTCCTCTGCCTCCACGGGTGGCCTCGGCGCGCTTCAGAACATTGACGTGACCACCGATTCGGGTGCCACGAGCGCTCTGACAGCGATCGATGGGCTGATTGATCAGGCGATTGGCGCTGCCTCGTCCTTCGGGTCTGACCAAGGCCGGATTGAAACCCAGTCGCAGTTCATCTCCAACCTGACCGACAGCCTTGTCTCGGGTATCGGCACGTTGGTGGATGCTGATCTGGAAGAAGCCTCAGCGCGTCTTCAGGCGCTGCAGGTTCAGCAGCAGCTGGCGATCCAGTCTCTCTCAATTGCCAACCAGGCACCACAGTCGATCCTGTCCCTCTTCAGATAAGTCGAGCAGTATAAAGACGAAACCGGGGCGCACCGAATTGCGCCCCGGACCTTTCTCATCCCATTCCCATTCTGAAAGGACCCACCGTGAACGCCACGCAACTCGCGCAAACCGCGTATGGCTCCGGCACGCGATCCGTCCGAACACCTCGTGGTGTCGAATACGAAGCCTTCGCCCGCGTCACCAGCCGGCTCAAGGCCATCGCCTCAGACATGGCGCAAGCCAAGCGCCAACAGATCAAATCCAAAACCAAGCGTGTCATCCCGGGTCAATTCAGCGACCTCGCCACGGCTTTGAACGAGAACCGCACATTGTGGACATTGCTGGCCACGGACGTGGCAGACGATGGCAACCAATTGCCCGACGACCTGCGCGCCCGCATTCTCTATCTGGCCGAATTTACCCGCCAGCACTCGGCCAAAGTCTTGAAATCGCAAGCCTCCGTTGTGCCGCTTCTTGAGATCAATATCGCCATCATGCGCGGCCTCAGCGCGCAAGGCGGTCCCGAAACACCAAGTTCAAAGGTACGCGTATCATGAGCGGACTTATCCTAAAACTCGGGCCCAAAGAGCGGATCCTGATCAATCAGGCGGTTGTCGAAAATGGCGACCGGCGCGCGCGTTTGACGATCCTGTCGCCCAATGCCAACATCTTGCGCCTGCGCGATGCGATCAATCCAGAAACCGCCAACACACCGGTGCGCCGCGCCTGTTATGCCACCCAATTGGTCCTGACCGGCGATCACAATCCCGACGAGGCGAAATTTCAACTGCTGCGCAGGATTGAGGAATTGAGCCAGGTGTTCACAGATCCCGACAGCCGCGCCAATCTCTCGCGCGCCTCAGAGGCCCTTTTGAGCGACAATTTCTATCAATCCCTCAAGGCTCTGAGGACACTCCTGCCACGAGAGGACCGCCTCTTTGCCCATGGGTCAGGGTGATGTTTCAGCCTGTTCTTCCACTCTCGGGGCTGCCCGGCTGGGTGCTGTTGAACCGGACCTTGGAGAGCCAGACCGAGGCCTTCAACGCCTCGCCTCAGATCGTGCGGGACACAGATTACTTCGTTGAAAACATTGGAAATGTACGCACGGCGGCAGAGCTCGTGTCGGACCGGCGTTTGCTGACAGTCGCCCTGGGGGCTTTCGGGCTGGATGATGACATCAACAACCGCGCCTTGATCCAGAAGGTTTTGGAAGACGGCACTGCTGATCCCGCGTCGTTGGCCAATCGTTTGGCCGATGAACGCTATGCGCAATTGTCAGAGGCCTTTGGATTTGGCAACACGCTTTTCGGCGCGAACACGGGCGATTTTGGCTTTGGCGACCGCATTGCAGATCAGTTTCAGATCCGGAGTTTTGAATCCGCCGTCGGAGAGCAGGATCCGTCATTGCGGCTGGCGCTCAACGCGACACGGGAATTAGCGAGCATGGCCGAAGAAGATACCGCAAGTGACACACTGTGGTTTCGTGTCATGGGAACACCGCCTCTGCGCGAGGTGATGGAACGCGCCCTGAACCTGCCCACAAGCTTTGGCCAATTGGACATTGAACGGCAGTTGGATGAGTTCAAGTCGCGTGCTGAGCGGGTTTTGAACGTGGAAAGCTTCAGTGACTTCGCCGATGCGGAGATCCGAGAAGAATTGGTGCGAGGCTATCTTTTGAGAGAGCAGGTGAGCGGCATATCCGGCGTTTCGTCCGGCTCGATCGCCCTCACCCTCTTGCAAAACTAAGGCCAACATATCCCACAAGGCGCCCCATTTTCTTCGTAAGAAAATGCAGAATTTTCAAAATTCTGCGCGCCCTGAGGGAGCAGGATTACTTTGATGATAACGCCGCACGTGGGTCCAAGGCTGTCCAGCACTGAAGATATTTTAAAGGTCGTGAGGCTTGACAGAAACGCGGCCACACGTGCGCGCACAGATCTCTACCCACCGGGCCCGCGAACAGACGAGGCTTCAAGACAGGATTTTACCGCCTGCAACAGCTCCGTCTTCAAGACGGGTTTCATCAATCTGACGTCGCTGGCCGTAAGCCCATTGCCGTGGACGGTTGCCTCGCTGGCATACCCGGACATGAAGATGACCGGCAGGTTCTCCTGAATGTCCCGGCAGGCTTTGGCCAAAGCAGGTCCGTTTAGATTTCCCGGCATCACAATGTCTGTGATCAGAAGATCATAGCTCCCAGCCGCCGAAAACTGGCGCAAAGCGTCATCGCCGCTGGCGGCTGCATGAATTGTGTACCCCGCGCTTTCGAGCACCCGTACCACAACGCCCAGCACCTCGACCTGATCCTCCGCGACCAAAATGCGCGCGTTTCCCGTCGCGGCGGTTTCCATCTGAAACGCAGGGGTCTGATCGGGACGCACGTCCGCATCGGTCGCTGGAAAGAACATTTTCACGGACGTCCCGACACCAACCTCGGAATAGATTTTCACAAATCCACCGCTTTGGCGGGCAAACCCCTCGACCATGGATAGGCCCAGACCGCTTCCCGAGGCCGTGTCTTTGCCCGAAACGAATGGGTCCATCACATTTGGAAGCAGATCAGGCGGGATGCCCGTGCCGGTGTCACTGATTGCGATCAGCACATAGCGGCCCGGCTCTACGGTTTCTTCCAGTTCGAGCACATAGGCTGCATCAATGCGCACGTTCGAGGTTTCGATGGTCAGCTTGCCGCCGCTCGGCATCGCGTCGCGGGCATTGATGATGACATTCACCAGCGCGCTTTGAAAACTTGCCACATCAAGGTTCAGCGTCCAAAGACGATGCTGAAGGCTCAACTCCAACTCAATGATCGCAGGCAGGGTCCGGCCAATCCATTTTTCCGTCTCACGCACGATCACATTCAAATCCGCAGGGCGTGGCTCAAGAGGGGATTGACGCGCAAAAGCCAGCATGTTTTTGGTCAGCTCTGCACCGCGACGGGTCGCGGAAATTGCCGATGTCAGAATGTCCAGACGCTCGTGTCTTTGGAGCCGTGCAGTCCCCTCATCGTCCAAGAGAAATTCCAGATTGCCTTGAATGATTGCGAGCAGGTTGTTGAAATCATGCGCGACACCGCCTGTCAGTTTTCCAATGACATCAAGCTTTTGCGCATGCGTGGCGATCGAACGGGTCTTGCTTAACTCGGCGTCTTTCTCGATCAGCGGCGTCAAATCGAAGTTCATCCCGACCACGCGAAGCGGGTCCCCAAGTGCGGTTCTTTCAATGATCGCGTTGGCCTTGAGCGTGCGGATTTTCCCATCCGCATGAACGACCCTGTATTCGGTGTCAAAAGGTTTGTCGCTGTGCAAAGCCACGTCAAACTCGGCCTTGACCCTTTCAAGGTCATCCGGGTGAACGGAGTTCTCCCAGTCCTCAAAGCGGCCTTCACTGCCGTCAATTCTAATTCCATGCAGCCTCTTATTGCTGTCATCCCAAATGACATCGCCGGTGTTTGGATCAAATGTCCAGATGCCGATGCCACCCGCTTTCTTGGCCAGATCGATCCGGGCAAACGCCTGATGCAGTTCTCTGCTTTGCGCCGTGTAGTCGATACTGACCCGCGCCAAGCCAGCCGTGAGAAACACAGAGATGACGTTGGCAAGCGCAATCCAGGGATAATCTTGAACGATCCACGTTTGCGCCCGGGCATGAGGTTGGATCAGGAAATACATCAAGGCGGCCGCGCCGAGGCTCAGAGCGGCGGCGATCGTGGTCCGCGCGAGGCCAAGCTGCGATCCGAACAGGCCAACGAACCACCGGCGCCACAGGATCGACCCTGCGAGCGCATACAGGAAAAAGGCAACCAGGGCCGTGGAGGCAAATTGACCCCCGACGATATACCGGGCCGCTGCGCCTCCGATCGCGGCGATCACGCCGGCAATTGGCCCGCCAAGCATGCCTGCAATCAAAACAGGGCCGGCGCGCGCATCCACGGTCGCTCCGCCTTCAAGTCTAATGGGCGTTGCCGTAACAAGGAAAGCCACGACGAAAAATATCATGCCAATTTTGATCGACTCACTGACACAGGTCTCGCTCTGTTGGTTTCGAAACACCCAAACCATACTGGGGAACAAAACGCTGAGCAGAGCCGCGTTTTTAAGAAGTTCAATTGGCATTGGGCCCCAAGAAATCGCTTGCGTCAGCCACGGTTAAATGACCGGGGACCGCCCGTGGCAAGCAGCGGCACCGACATGCGCAGAGAATGGTGGGTAAATTGTGTTTTGTCCACCGAATGCACGTTTTGCGTGCAACCAGGTGTTGCCTAACGGCCCGTCTCAGATTGTCGTCCACAAATCAGACAGCCAAACTGCTGCCAAAGACCGCCAGAGATCCAAAACCGGGCCAGCGAAGGCGCGCAGTCAGGCCAGAAATGCGCCCAATAACAAATAGATGATCAAGGTCCCGCCCAAGGCAAAGCCCATTGGAAACTTGCGCCCACGATCCCAGCTGTCCCAATCCGGCGCCATCTGGCGCAACGGGGAGTTCTTGGCAATCCTGTGCGTGGCAAAGCAGGCCAGTAGATTGGCGGCAAAGATAAACGCCAAAAGGCCCGCATCGCTTGGATCGATAAAGGGCGCGGCGGCGGCGATGAACTTACTGTCGCCCGCGCCCATCAGCCCAAGCATGTTGGCAAAAAACATGACCACCAGCACGACCACCATGGTCAAAAGGCGCCACGGGTAATCGGACCACGGCAAGGCCACGAGCCCGACAATTACGAACACCGCCAAAAGGGCAAGAACCGCCACGTTCGGGATGCGCATGGCTTTGAGATCACTCCACATCACCCAGAGGCAAATGGGCAGGACAAATGGCAAAAACCAAAGTGCCGTGCTGGGGAGGATCGCAAAATTCATGCTTGGTCAGTTCGCCACGTTACTCTCAAGCGCCTCCAAGCTGCGCACGGCGGCCTCAAAGTGCTGAGGATGGGTGTCAATGGCATCCCGCAAAAGGCCTTGGCCAATTGAGGTATCGCCCTGTTTGATCGCAGACAGCGCCATCGTGTAGAGAAGCTGCGCCCGTTCCGATTGCGTGGTTGGCAAAACAGGCAGGGTGTAGTTCTTCTGTGCACCGCGCGCCAGGATCAGGTTGTTTTTCGCCGTGAAGACCGAGCTGTCCTGCCGGATCGCATCGGAAAACAGCCGTTCGGCGCCCGCAAAATCACCGCGGGTGAGCTTGGAATAGCCCCAGTTGTTCATCACACCTGCGGGCCGTGTGGTCAGGCCAACGGCGGTTTCATAAAAGCTGTCTGCCTTGTCCCATTCGCGATTGCTGTCGGCAACCATGGCCTCAAGGCGGTAGCGCTTAAAGCTTTCCAAGGTCGGCGGAATGCTGTCGAGCACCTGATCAGCCTGATCCCATTCGTTGTTGCGAATAAGCGCATCGGCCAGCTCAACACGATCCTGAGAGGTCGTATCGTCATGGGAGGTGACCTTTTTCCACGCCGCCACCGCCTCGGTGTTGCGCTTGGCCCGAACCAGAGACACGGCCAATCCACGCTGCAGGTCGATCCGCTCAGGATGTTGGCCAAGGGTGCGCTGGAAATACGTGACGGCCTCATTGGGATCGGCCGCAGTGAGCATCACCTCATTGAGGTTCGTTTCATCCACCACATTCACATCGGCAAACGCGCGGTCCACGTCAGCGGTTTCTTTTGAATCGCACGCTGCCAAGCCAATCAGGCCTGCCGTGCACAGACTAAATGAGAATATACGGCGCATTTTGCGTCCTTTTACTGCCTCTGCCTAATTTCTTAGGCGCCTCATTATGGTATCTGGCGGATCAGGTAGTCGCTGCTACCACGCCGTACCAATTTATAGTTTTGATCATTATCCTCGTTATACTCGGGATTTTCCAGTTTTTCGAGGGCAAACCTCAAATTGTCGCGAATTGAGTCACTTGCGCCATCATCGAGCGCATAAGCCCTTTGAAAACTCTGCGACGCCTCAGAGGTTTCGCCCAGTTCCATCAGGACAACGCCCAGATTGTTCCAGATTTCGGGCGAGCGTTCATCTTGATCCAGCGCCTGACGCAACAGGCGTTCTGCCGTCTGCAAACGTCCAAGCCCTAAACTGGCGCTGCCGATGCCAAGGAGAATATCCGAGGTCAGCCCATGGGTCACAGCCGCGCGTTCAAACGCGTCGATTGCCAATTCATACTCGCCTGCATGCATCAAGCGGTGACCGACCAGAGTGGCGTCCACCGCTTGTTCATTTCTTGCCACACCTGGCGCATAGGGGCTCTCGGGATCAAACGCTCCGCGATCGCCGCATGCCGCAAGTGTTACACATGTCCCGAGAACTGCCGCCCCGTAGAAACGTGCCCGTATCATGTTCCAGCCTCACTGGCCGGCCATCGTGAACAATTCCATAATTCCCAGAATTGACGGGCCAACCAAAATTATCAGTAGTGGGGGCACCGTAAGCATCATCGTCGCCAATGTCATCTTTGTTGGCAGCTTGTTTGCTTTTTCTTCGGCACGCATGACCCGTTTGTCACGCATTTCCCCGGCATAGACGCGCAACGCGTCGCCGATGGAGGTACCGAAGGTCTGCGACTGGATCAAAACGGTCACAAAGGATGAGATATCTTGCACACCGCATCGTTCGCCCATATCGCCCAGAACGTTGGATTTGTCCTTACCCGCTTTCATCTGCTGGGAGACGATCTCAAATTCTTCGGCCAGCGCCGGGTAAGAGGCTTTGATCTCTGAGGCAACGCGCACGATGGATTGGTCAAGCGATTGTCCGGCCTCAACGCATGTCAGCATCATGTCGAGGCTGTCTGGAAAGCCCTCTTCAATCTCTTGCTGGCGCTGCTGCAGGCGTTTTGTGACCCAATATTTGGGGATCATGTATCCCGCTCCGCCAGGACCCAGGATATAGAGCAGGGTGTCCATGGTCGTGCTTTCTTCGCTTGAGACGAATACGACAAAGTAGAACACACCACAGAGCAAGAACCCGATGCCCAACGCGAACTGGGCAAAGTGGAAATAGCGCACCGCGTCGCGGTCACGATAGCCCGCCTGCATCAGCGTCAACCGTATCTGGCTGAGCTGCTTTTCGTCCTGCGGCTCCAGGAAGGTGGAGTATTTATCCAGCTTTTCGTTGCGGGATTTCGCGCGCAGGCGATCTTTGGATTTGCCCGCGTTGATCTGCCCGTTATTGCTCGCCTTTTTCAGCTTTTCCAGCGGATCCTGGGCTTGCTTGATCATGATAGGGATCGTGACCAGCACCAAAACGATGCCAAGCGTACCCATCGCGATCAGCGGGCCGAACGGACCGAGGCTGTCGGTCAGAATACCGGTGATACTCTCAAAAATGCCCATGACTGCTCTCACTTACACACGGATATCGACGAGCTGGCGCATCACGAAGATGTTCGCCACCAGGAACCCGCCCACGGCAATACAGGCCGGGATAAAGAACGGGTGTAGCATTGCCTCATCATAGTAATCGGGCTTCACCATCTGAATGGCGACCAGCGCCAAAAGGGGGAAGGCCGACAGGAAGTTGCCCGACCATTTTGCCTCCGCCGTGATTGCTTTCACGCGACGGAAAAGGCGGAAGCGCGCACGGATGACCTTGGCCAGACCGTCCAGGATCTCAGCGAGGTTACCCCCTGATTGCTGCTGGATGGTCACGGCCACCGCCAAAAAGCGCAAATCCTGCATGTCCAGACGCTCGGCCATATCCTTGAGCGCCTCACCCACATCCCGGCCATAGGCACTTTCATCGGCGATGACGCCAAATTCCGTTGCCAGCGGATCGCCCACTTCGTTGGCCACGATGTTGACCGCAGAAGAAAACGGGTGACCCACGCGCAAGCTGCGCACCATCAATTCGATGGCATCTGGCAGCTGCTCTTCCATCATCTTCATGCGCGACGACGCCTTGGAGCTGATCCAGACGAAAACACCGCCCACGCCAATCACAACAGAAATCGCACCGCGCACGATTGCTTCGGTGCCGGTGGTGAAGGTCAGACCAGCAAACGCAAAGATCGACACACCGATCATCAGCAGGATCAGCTGTTTCGGCGAAAACGCGATCGCCGCTTTCTGCGCCTTGGCGGACAGGATCGAGTAAATCGGAATGTTTCGCGCCTTGAGGTGCTGCGTCATCTCTTTGCGCAGCTTCTCCAGCGCTTCTTCCCGATTTCCGCCCGTCTTATCGAGCATTTCAAGCCGGCGATTGACCCGGCTGTTGAGCTTGATCGACTTGCCAAAGACCGTCAGGTAAATGCCTTCGACCAGCAGCAGGACGGCGACAAAGATAATACCATAGATAATCAGTTCGATACTCATTATGCGTCTCCCTTAGCCCGCAACCGGGTCGTAGATGCTCGGCGGCAGGTCATAGCCCCAAAGACGGAACCGCTCAGTGTAGTTGGACCGCACACCGGTGCCGGTGAAATGGCCGATGATCTTGTTGTCTGGCGTGAGGCCGGTGCGCTGAAAGCGGAAGATCTCCTGCATTGAGATCACATCGCCTTCCATGCCGGTCAGCTCGGTGATCGACACCATGCGGCGGGAACCATCCTGCAAACGGCTGGCCTGCACCAGAAGGTTCACAGCCGAGGCGATCTGAGAGCGCACCGCCTTAAGCGGCATCTCGATCCCGGCCATGGCGACCATGTTTTCCAGACGGCTGATCCCGTCACGCGCGTTGTTGGCGTGGATCGTTGTCATGGATCCGTCGTGGCCTGTGTTCATGGCCTGAAGCATGTCGATCACTTCCTCGCCCCGCGTCTCACCCACGA
>CAKZYL010000133.1 GCA_937884705.1 uncultured Roseovarius sp.
GTGCTTGCGATCTACGGCTGCCAGCTCGCCTGACACTCGCCGAATGCGATCTTATTGCGGATACGCTCATTGCCGCTTTGGGCGAGTAGGATCATTCCCCGCGATGATTGATTGGTTCATCTTTCTGCCCGCCTGTTTCGCGCTGAACATGGCCTGTGGGCCAAGCAACCTATTGGCGATGACCCATGGTGCAAAATCTGGCGTTCCCTTCGCCCAGAAGGCAGCAATCGCTAGATTGATCGTTTTTGTTCCAATGATCGCAGCGAGTGCATTGGGTTTGGGTCTTCTATTGACGACATCTGAGGTCGTCTACGGCATCGCCAAATTTATCGGCGCTGCCTACCTCATATGGCTCGGCATCGCGCTTTGGCGAAGTGCAAAGACACTCAACCCAGAAGAGTTTCTGGACAGGTCCGTTTCAATGAAGATCGCTTTCAAACGGGAAGCCCTGTTGGCTATCAGCAACCCCAAAGCCATTCTGACCTTCGCTGCCTTCTTTCCACAGTTCGTCATCCTGGACGCATACTGGCAAAGCTACGCGATGCTTGGCGCGGCGTTCCTCATCATGGAGGCCGTCGCCATCTTCGCATATGCGCTTGGTGGCAGTGTTGCCGCAGCATTTGCTGCCGACAAGATCCCGGTGTTTCAGCGCATTTCAGGTGGCATGATGTGCGTGTTCGGAACCTTACTTTTGTTCGCGTCGTAGCGTTCGCACCTCTGGACACCATGATCTGATCTTTCCTGGTCCCTTGGGGTTCGGTCAAGCCGAACGCCGCTGCGGGACGTTTAGGGTGGAGGCGCTGCCTCCCCCCTCGGAAAAGTCCCTCAATGGGGTTTCCCCAACAACGGTCCCTACGGGCTGCGTTGCCGGGTGATCCCCCACCCAATTGAGGGACATTTTCTCGCCCCCCTCCGCACTCGCCGTGGACAGGTTTGTAGGACAGCCGCGACAAGCGCGGTGCCTGAAACCTGACCCATTGGGCAACAGACCCAAGCGACACCACAAAGGAGAACCGTCATGGCAGAGAGGCTTTTCAAGCTGGAAGCGGACTATGACACGAGCAAAAGCGTTGTTTTTTCAGCGGATGAAAACATCCTGCGCATGTTCGGAAGGGACCACCACAACGCGGCGACAATAAAGCCCGACCTGACCTTGATCGACCCGGCAGGCGAGACCATCGCGACCATGGACGCATGGGCTGACGACTGGACGGAGGGGGGCCCGTGAGGCCCGCCGTCCGTTTGATCGAAGGGCTGCACATCACAGCCGCCGACAAGCGCAACATTTTGGATTGTATCGAATACCTGCGCAGCGAGGAAAACCACGCGCAATGGTTGGGCCGAAAAGCTCAGCCAAGCGCTACTGCCTGACCAGCGATCCAGAGCAACCGAACCGCTTTCACGTCCTCATCGGTGAGACCTACAGCACGGATTCAGGCGGCAAGCGCGAACGTCAGTCGAAAGTCACCATTGAAACAACAGGGGTGGACCCCCTGCCCGCCGCGTCATGGGAGATCGACCAAGGCGATCTTTTTGACGGGCTGGACACGAACGAGGCCCAGACATGAACCAGCACACAGATTTCCCCCGTATCGGCGAAAGTTCAGAGCAGGAGGCGCATAGCGCCCCTGCAATCCGCTTGAGCCTGTCAGACATCGTTGAAGAATACGACACCAAAGCCGCCGCGATCACAGAGGCCGTTGCAGCGTTTCACGAGGCAGAAACGGCGATCAAAACTGCCGCCTGCATTCAAGGCACTTATGGTTCAGACCCGTTTTCGTCGGACGCACGCCTTTATGAACGTGACGTGCGCCTAGCCCTTCTGCGGTCCGCATGGAAGCACGTCTACAACGGGTTGAACATCGAGAGCATTGCGACGGCCAAGGACCGAAAACAGCTTGAGTTGAAGCTGACAACGCCCCTGCCCTTCACACTTGAAAACATCGCCGAGGTCTTCGGGGACTACCTGCTAGACCGGCGCTTTCATGTGCTGAAAGGCTTGGCCGAATGTTTCTGCGATCTGGACCCGGCCTATAAGAGCCATTCCAAGGTGAAAATCGGGGTCGAGGGCCTGCCTAAGCGGATCATCGTTTCCTATGTCACCGGCTGGAATTCGTGGGGCCGTGAGCGCGTC
Organism: uncultured Roseovarius sp.; assembly: GCA_937884705.1. Classification (GTDB taxonomy): domain Bacteria; phylum Pseudomonadota; class Alphaproteobacteria; order Rhodobacterales; family Rhodobacteraceae; genus Roseovarius. Next base: position 2,135 of record CAKZYL010000133.1, read on the forward strand.
AAAGACACGCTTAACGCCCTGCGGCTCTATCGCGGTGAACCCCGTTACACCCACGTCGAGTTTGAAAACATGATGGACGAGGCCGAGAAGTGGGGAGAGGCCGACTTCTGCGGCGGCAAGATCAAGGTTTTCAAGAACGAGAACGGGCATCTGATCTTCGACAAGCAAGGCTTGCTCGATATCAACCGCGCCCTTGGGGAGTTCTACGGCGAGGTCCTGCCCGACGCACCGAGCGAGAGCGAGGCCAAGCGGCCAAGCACAGAGGTTGCCCGCGATCTGCAATTTTATCCGACCCCGAAGACGGTGGCCGGAACCGTCATTGACGCGCTGCATTTGCGGGGCGGTGAGGCGATCCTAGAGCCATCATGCGGTGACGGCGCATTGATGGACGAGCTGGCCGCACGCAATGCCGATCTACACGAAAACCGCATGAGCGGGCCGGTCACTATCACGGGCGTTGAGTATGACGGCGGACGTTCGGCCCAGGCTCGCGCCAAGGGCCATCACGTCATGGTTGCCAACTTTTTACAGGTCGCACCTGATCCGACCTTTGACGCCGTGGTGATGAACCCACCTTTCTACGGCAAGCACTGGTTGAAGCACTTGAGCCATGCCATGCAGTTCTTGAAACCGGGCGGGCGGCTGGTCTGCATCTTGCCTGCAACGGCGCACTATGACCACGACGAGGCCGTAGGAGACTGGCGCGATTTGCCCGTAGGTAGCTTCGCCAGTTCAGGAACGAACGTGCCCACAGGCTATTGCATCTATTGGAAACCGCGAGAGTGAGCGGTTCCAAGAAAAGGGCGGTTCTGGTGCAGAACCGCCATCCCCTGCTATCATCGCATGGATATCGCGCATCAACGCTCAGGAGGTCTTATGGTTGGCAGGGCAAAAGCAGAACCGGAATGGTTTGAAGACTTCAATCTTGAGGCCGAGGTCGCCGCTCTGATCGAGCGGATCGAGGCGGCGACGCAGTTCACCCTGCCGGATCGAAAGCGCCAAATCGTTTTGGACTATGCAGCAGGCCGGTTGCAGGACAATGCAGAACGTGTGGCAGATAAAACGGCAAAGCCGCTCTTTCGGTCACGGCGCGATTTCCTTGTGACAGTGCAGGACACTGTGTTTCTGGCGATCCCCGCCGAGAACGTCGAAAGAATGCCCATCAGTGACTATGTGTTGAATGATCCTGATTTCTACGAAGCCGCCATGCTGCGGGCGGCGTCGATCACACAGGAACGCCTGTTCGACATCATTTCGCCGATCATTGACGACATGACCGTCGCCGATGCGCGGGCGTTCGTCTCCAAAATCTGGCACGATGGCATCGACAAGAACGCAATCCGATACGCCGAGGCTCTGAAGCGCCCGGAGCGCGAACCGATCCCCCTCGCCCGGAGCCGTTCGGCCTAGCCATCCAAATCGTCAAGATAGGATTGGGCAGCCTCCAAGATCGTCACCCCAATAATCGGCTTGCCAAGCGCGGCCTCGAGATTGATCCAGCCAAGCCTTTCAGCCTGCTGTGCTCTGGCCAGTATCTGTGCGTCGTTCAGGTCAGCCATGAATTCATGGGCCTTTAGCTTTTCTATGTCCGGACCGACCCCTTTCACGTCGGGGCCTTCCATATCGCGAACCGCCATAATGATGGCTAGGGCCACATCGTAGGGGTTCTGGTAATCATCGCTCATCCTCAAAATGTCCTTTTCATCTTGCCAAAAATATCCTCGGGGGAGCGCCCGAAGGGCGCGGGGGCAGACAGCCCCCT
>CAKZYL010000134.1 GCA_937884705.1 uncultured Roseovarius sp.
CGGGCGTAGAGGGCGCCGTCTTTGATCATGAAGAACGACATCGCGCCGCATTCGGTCACATAGCCGTCGCGGTCGACCATCAGGGCCTCGTCGGCGCCGGCTTTGCGGGCGATGTCTTTGGCCATGACCTGGCCCAAAAGGTTCGTGGTTTTGATGTCGCGGCGGGCCCAGCGGATGTCGGGCGCGCTGGCCAGGCGGATCGTGGGGGCGTCGTGGGTTTCTTGGGTGAAGGCGAAGATGTTGGGCTGCAAGCCTTCTGGGTAGAGATAGTCGCGGTCGTGCTCGCCGCGGGTGATGTGGAGGTAGAGGAAGCCTTCGGAGACGCTATTGCGGGTGATTAGGTCGATGAGGGCGGTGTGGAGGGCGGCCTCGGCTGAGGGGTCGGAATATAGCTCGGGCATCGAGAGCTCGGACAGTGAGCGGCGCAGGCGGGTCATGTGGTGGGGGAAATCTATGATTTGGCCGTCGAGCACCCCGAGGCCTTCGTAGACGGCATCGGCGAAGAGGAGGCCTCGATCGAAAATGGGGAGTTTGGCCTGCGCTTCGGGCATGAATTGACCGTTGAGCCAGACGGTTCTTGCGGGTGCGTGGGTCATGGCGGTCTTTCGTTAGGCGCGGTGGAGGAAGCGGCCATTGCGGTGGCCGGTTTGGACGCCATTCTGCAGGGTGATTTGACCGCCGACAAGCACGTGGGTGATGCCATGGCTGACCTCTTCTGAGTGGTCGAAATCGGCGCGGTCGATGATTGTGGCGGGATCGAAGAGGGTAAGGTCGGCGTGCATGCCCGGTTTGATGATGCCGCGGGTCTTGAGGCCGAAGCGGGCCGCGCTGAGACCGGTCATTTTGTGGATGGCTTGGGGAAGTGTGAGGAGCGCGCGGTCGCGCACATAGTGGCCCAGCACGCGGGGGAATGTGCCCCAGAGGCGGGGGTGGGGTTTGGGCGTGCCGGGGATGCCGTCAGAGCCGATCATGGTGGCGGGGTGTTGGAGGATGCGGTCGAGATCGGCGTCATCCATGTCGAAGTAGACGGCGGCGGCCGGGGTAAGGCGCGCGATCGCCTCATTGCGGGTGAGGCCCCACTCGGCGGCGATGTCATCGAGCATGCGGCCTGCCATGTCGGGGTGCGGGGTGGACCAGATGATGAGGACCTCGGGGGCGGCTTCTGCGAAGTGCGGGAGCAGCGCGCTTGAAGAGGCGGTGTAAGGATAGACATCCATGGCGACGTCTTGATCCGTGCGCGCCGTGTCGATCATCGCCAGCGTGGTTTTGCTTTTGCCGAAATTGCGGGTGCCGCAGGTTTTGTGGTGAGAGAGCAGCAAGGGCACGTCTGCAGTTTTGGCGGTGGAGAGCGCCTCGCGCACGGCATCTATGACGTGGTCGGCTTCATCTCGGATATGGGTGGTGTAAAGCACGTTTTCGTGCCGGGCGAGGACGCGGGCGAGCGTGACCACCTCGTCCATCGGAGCGGCCGAAGCGGCGGGGTAATCGAGGCCCGTGGAGAAGCCTGCTGCGCCTTCGGTGAGGGCGTGATCGAGCTGGCGGGCCATGGTCTCGATGTCTGAGGGCGTGGCGGGGCAGTCCAGATCTTTCATGGCGTTGGCGCGCAGCGTGGAATGACCGACAAGCAGGCGGACGTTCACGGCGGGTGCTGCCTCGGTCACGCGGCGAGCGTAGTCGGTCACGGTGGGGGCGCTGAGCGTGTCCACACGGGGCACGATGCCGAAGGGGGCAGGCAGATTTTCTCGAGGTGCGAAGGGCGCGGCGGAGATGCCGCAATTGCCGACGACGACCGTGGTGACACCCTGGGTGATTTTGCAGGCAAGCGCGGGGTCTTCGATCACGGCCCAATCGTCATGGGTGTGCACATCGATGAAACCCGGAGCGGCGGTGAGGCCGGTGGCATCGATCACGTGCCGCGCCTGCGCCTGAGGCATTTGGCCCACGCGGGTGATCTCTGCGCCGATGACCTCGATGTCAGCGTGGAAGGCAGTGCGCCCTGTGCCGTCGATCACCTCTGCGCCGCGGATCAGGATGTCAGCTTGCAAAGGGGTCGTCCTCGCGCGGCCAGAAAGGGATTTTGCGTTTGGTGAGCGCGATATCGTCGAATTTCGGGCAGGTGCCACCGGGGCTGGAAACCTGGACGATCTCAGAGGCGACCTCGGAGAACGGGCCATAGAAATGGAAGAGAGATTTGACGGTGACGATGTGTTTCTCGGAGAGGCGGATGCCGATCTGCTCAAAAGCCTCCGGGTGATAGACCTGCGTGCGCAAGTCATTGATGAGGATGTCAAAATCATCGCCATAGCGCGCCCAGACGAGGGTGCCGAGCGGCTCAAGCCCGGTGCCCAGATGCTGACCCAGACCGGTTGTAATCTTCATCACGGTCACGGTGAGATCCACAGGATCACCCGACATGGGACTGGTTTTGCCCCCCAAGCGCAGGGTGATCCGAGCCCCCTCGCCTGCGTCCTGGCATTGCCGCACGACCATAGGATCCCAATAGATGCCGGTGGCCACGTTTTCGCAGCCCCGGTCGAGAAGCGCGCGGAGCATGGGCGTGGCATCACCCGGCGCGCCGCCACCGGAATTGTCACCCATTTCGGCCAGTACGATGGGATGTCCTTTGGCAGCGAGGGATGTGTCGAGCCCAGTGTTGATGTCGGTGTACTGGCCGGTGACCGCATGACGAAGATCGAAAAACTCACGGGCCAAGGTCTGCGCGGTGGATCGGGCCAACGCCTCATCATCATGGGTGACGACCAGCATTTGCGCGCCCACGTGCTCTACATCGCCCCAAGGAAAGCCGTGGATGAGAGAGATCGACAACGTATCGCCCGTCTCCATCGCGCTGAGACGATCTACAAAGCTGCGCATAGGCTCTGACTTTGTGAGATAGAGATGGATCATGCGGCAATCGACAGCGGCCATGGTGGGGCGGATCTCGCCCATATGGGTGCGGAGAGCGAGATCAAAGAGCTCTTCGGCGCGGGGTGTGGCGTCATCATGGGGGTATTCTTTGAACGATATGATGAGATCGCAGGCGGTCATCATCCGAGGCGTGAGATGCGCGTGGAGATCGAGCGCCATGCCGATGGTGGCATTGGGGAAAATGGTGCGCATCTCTGCGGCGATGTCGCCTTCGCAATCATCTTCGCCCTCGGCCACCATCGCGCCATGAAGCTGAAGCAAGACAATGTCCACCGGTCCGGCCTCGCGCAGATCATTGAGAATATGGGTCTTGAGCCCCGCGTAGACCGAAGCCACGGTGCGGCCTGCGGGCTCTGCAATCGCGGTGAGGCTTTCCACCACGTCCCAGCCCAACGCCTCCGCCCGCGCGCGCCAGACATGCAACGCCTCTGTCATCAGATTCGGGGGCTCGTCGGTCGCCGTGCCGGCGCGAAAGCAATACTCGTAAAAGCCCGAAAGCCCGGTGGGCATGGTGGAAAACGTATTGGTCTCTGTGGAGAGGGTGGCGATGAAGAGCCGCATGCGGGCCTCGGGATTGGTGGTCTTGGTTTTGATGCGCGCCCAGATCACCACGGCGGCCAAGATTAAGACAAGGTTTTTCGCAAAAAACTGCTGAATTCTGCGGCAAATTCGGGAGCAAGGATAAACCTGACAAAAAAAGTCAGGTTGACTTTCCTGACGAGATCTATCAAGATTTAATAACAACAACGGGGATAGGGAGCTTTGTGCGACTCGGCCCGAGGTTATCGCAAGGCGTAACGCGCCCCTGCCTGCGGTGACGACCAGGTTTGGCAATGCGGGTTGCAAACGGAGAGAGAAAATGAACATGAGCGTGGCCAAGACAGTTGAAAGACGCACCGTTGAAACACTGCCTCTTTATGACGCCAAGGATCTGACCCAAGGGGGGGATCTGGCGCAGATTCAGCTGGCAGATCAAGTCTACACGCTGCGCATCACGCGCGCAGGGAAGCTTATCCTCACCAAGTGATGCGATGTCGATTTTGCGACAGGGCCCTTCGTTCATGCGGCGGAGGGCTTCGTTGTTTTTGACAGGTATTTCCGTTTGAAGACATCTTTTCGTTTGCAGACATAAGGACTACATCGCAGGGAGCGGGCGCGGGTCGCGCCTCTTTTGTTTGGCAAGGTCGCTCATGTCCAAGAAGCTCCCCAGCCCCTGCGTGGATGTCTGTAAATACAAACGCCAAGGTCATTGCATCGCCTGTTCGATGACCAAGACGCAAAAAAAGCTGTTCAAATCATTGAAAAAAGAAGAGCACCGGGCCGCTTTCCTAGAAATGCTGATCGCACAGCAACTCTATATGGGTAAGTACCCTGCCTGGCCGGACATGTATGCGCGGCGCTGCGCCAAGAAAGGCGTGAGCGTTCCGAAAGTCGTGGGCGTGTGAGACCCTCTGGGCACAGGGACGGTCCGGCGGCATAGGGAACGCAGGCGCAGACAGATTAAAAAAAAGGCGGTCGCCGAGGATGAAGGCGTTATACCGGACGAGCGTCGCAGTGTTTTGTCGAAAAAATCCGATGCGCCGCGTGTGCGTCGCAGCGGTTTATTTTTTACGAACCGTTTTGGTTCTGATTCAAGAACTTTTCCGTTGCTCATTGTGAGCGTGCTCTGACAAAGCGCGCCGAAACTTCAGCCCCAGCGAAAGTTTTCGCACGCCTCGCAACATCTTATCCACAGCCGCGGAGTGCGCCGGAATGGAGCGCGACCGGGAAAATTCGTCAGCGGCTGCGGGCGTTCTTGAGGCTTCAATCGCCGGTGTTTGCAGCGCGTCGATGCCGTGCCAGCCATCCCATATTGATTTCTTACGGGGTTCTGACTGATTGGCGACGCAATCCGGTGTCATGTAGTTGCACAGCGCGGCCTTGCGAACTTGGCCCTCGACCGAATTGATCGTGGGCGCATGCATCAGCAGATGGTGGAACAAGATCACGTCGCCTGGGCCGCCAGTGAGTTCAAGCGGCTCATGGGCATCAAACTCCTTCGTCACTTTGCGGAAAGCGCTCAGCTTGCCATTCGCAGGCGCTGAAGCATCATCCTTGCACGCGTCAAAGAACGCGCGGTGGCTGCCTGGCCAAACCGCGAACCCACCACCGCCAGCTGGCACATCCCCGAAATAGGCCACTACACCGATCTTGAAGGGGCGTATTGGCAAATCGAGATGGCCGTGGACCGGAATATGGGCATGCTCCGGCGTCGGGAAAATCGGATAAATACCGCGTGACCGATCGGGATGGAGCACATTGCCCTCGCCCAGCAGACGTTCCATCATTGAAAAGAGCATCGGGTTATCGTTCAAAAGATTGTTTAGGGCAGGATGCTCCCAGATTTCGTCGCGCAACTTAACCTTGCCGTATCGATCACTGATCGGGAGGGCACCCAAACAGTCTTTGGCGACACCGCGCCAAGAGCTTGGATCGTCGGGCACGAAATGCCCACCCAAGGTTTCCCACATCAGATCTTCGGCGCGTTGCATGAGGTCAAAATCAAGTGCGCCGCGCTTCACGACAAAGCCATTGATCGCGAACGACTCGATGTCGCTGTCTGTTAAAAATTTATTTTGCTGCTCGCCCTCTACTGTCTTCGCATCAAGCATAATAAATCCCCTTGCTGTCAGCGTACGAGGTGTACGATTATTCCTTTTTTCATGTATTATGACGTAATAATATAACTCGACGCGCGATTTGGCAATGTTTACAGTCTTTTGCAGGTTGTGCGATTTTTTCGGCGGTCGAAGCCACTCAAAACATGCTGTGAAAATAAGCATCAAATCACAGAGTGACTTTTAAATTAGCATTTCTGCGGTTGCGCATGGCCATTTGCCCCGACGCCCGCGCACCCGAGGCGGTGCCTTGGGCGGGCCAGACAGGCCTCGAATCCTGCCGCATAGACGGCCATGTGGCGCCTTTGAGCCTGGACCTTAGGGTTTCAAAGCCGTTCATATTTACCCTCAGACATCAGCCGAAGGAGAAAAGCGATAGGCGAAAGGCGTGCATGAGCTGAAAGTCTGGCTGCCTTGCCCGACAGCCTTTGATCGCGGGTTGATCGCGAACCGCTCTAGGTGAATTTCGGCGCGCGGCGGGCCATGTTGGCGGACACCACCTCCATCTGGTGGGGTTTTCCGATCAAACCGGCTTGGGCGCGGCTTTCTTCGAGCAGGATCGCGTCCTCGGGCATGCCGGCCTCGACATCGGTGATGATCTTCTTGGCCGCGCGGATGGCGGACGGGCTTTTGCCCGCGA
>CAKZYL010000135.1 GCA_937884705.1 uncultured Roseovarius sp.
TACCTGGGGATTTCAAAGGAAGGTCGCAAGAACTTCCGCGATGTGCTGCGTGAGGAGAGCCAATCTCACGCCGGTATTCATCACTGACGCGAAGAAGGGGGGAGGACAACATGTTGGATACAAGATCATTCCCGATCGGCGACCCGATCCTGGAAGTGAACAACATCTCGCTGAGCTTCGGTGGTGTGAAGGCTATTACAGACACGTCGTTCAAAGTGCTTCAGCACGAGATCAAGGCCATAATCGGGCCGAACGGCGCCGGAAAATCATCACTGCTGAACTGCATCAACGGGATCTACAAGCCGCAGGAAGGCTCGATCGCGTTCAAGGGGCGCAAGCTTGAAAAAATCACGCCGAAACTGATCGCCGAAGAAGGCATTTCCCGGACCTTTCAGAACCTCGCCTTGTTCAAAAGGATGTCGGTGCTCGACAATATTCTGGTGGGTCGAAAGCTTCACATGCACGCAAACTTCCTGAGCGTGGCGTTTCAGATGCCCTCGGCACGGACCGAAGAGCAAGCCAATCTGGAACGCTGCGAGGAGATTGTGGAATTTCTTGAAGTGCAGGACATCATGCACACGCCAGTGGGCAAACTGCCCTACGGTTTGCAAAAGAAGGTCGAACTGGGCCGCGCGCTGGCCACAGAAGCGCAAGTCCTGCTGTTGGATGAACCCATGGCCGGCATGAACGTGGAAGAAAAGCGAGAGATGTGCCGCTTCATCTTGAAAGTGAATGATGAGCTGGGGACGACCATGGTGCTGATCGAGCACGATATGGGCGTGGTGATGGATATCTCCGACAACGTGGTGGTTCTCGACTACGGCAAGATCATCGCCGACGGCCCGCCCGATGAGGTCCGTGCAAATCAAGACGTAATTGACGCCTATCTGGGGGTGGCTCATGACTGAGGTTCTATTTTTCTTCGAAGTGGTATTGGCCGGCCTCTTGGCGGGCACGATGTACTCACTTGTCGCTCTGGGTTTTGTGCTGATTTACAAAGCCTCATCGACATTCAACTTCGCCCAGGGTGCCATGGTGTTCTTTGCCGTGCTGTCCTTCGTGGGCTTCATGGAGCTGGGCCTGCCCTTTGTGGTGGCCTTCTTCGTGACCATTCTGTTGATGGTGCTTGTGGGCTTTGCGACACAACGCTTGGTGCTGCAGCCGCTCATGAATGAAAGCGAAGACACGGTGCTTATGGCTACGATAGGCCTGGGCTTCGTGCTCGAAGGGCTGGCACAGGCGGCTTGGGGCGTGGAAGTGCGTCGTCTCGATCTGGGCATCGGTGACTTTCCGATCCAGTGGATCGTGGATTCCACGGGCCTCTTCATCTCGGCGCTCGACCTGACAGCGGGCCTCGTTGCAGCTGGTCTGATCATCGCTCTGGCGTTGCTTTTCAAGTACACAAAAATGGGCCTTGGCCTGCGCGCCGTGGCCGACGACCCAGGCGCGGCCAGCTCAATCGGTATTCCGCTCAGCTCAATCATGTTGCTCGTGTGGTCTGCTGCGGGTGTGGTTGCCTTGGTGGCCGGTATGATGTGGGGGGCCCGGGCGGGGGTACAATTCGCCCTTGTTGACCTCGCCTTGAAGGCCCTTCCGGTCTTGATCATTGGCGGCTTCTCGTCGATCCCCGGTGCCATTGTCGGCGGCCTCATAATCGGTGCATCCGAGAAAGTGCTTGAGGTCTACATTGGCCCCTATTTTGGAGGTGGTATCGAAGTTTGGGCGCCATTCGTCCTCGCCATCTTCTTTCTGCTGTGGCGGCCTGAGGGCCTCTTCGGCGAAAAGATCATTCGGCGCGTGTAAGGAGAGAGATCATGAAACCCAAACCCATGTTCATGAGTTTTTCACGCGGCGATGTGACCAACTTCGTCATGCTGATGGTGATCGGCCTCGCCGTGATCCCGGTGCTTATTCAGACAGATTACTGGTACTCGTCGATCCTGATCCCCTGGCTCTGCCTATCACTGGCGGCGATTGGGCAGCAGATCGTGATGGGATATGCTGGTCAGCTGGCCCTCGGGGCCGCGGGCTTTATGGCGGCAGGTGCGTTTGCACTCTTTAACCTCGAGCTGCGCGTGCCGTGGGTCCCGTTTCCGATCAACCTGATGTTCTCAGGCCTCATCGCGGCAGCCTTTGGCATCATCTTTGGCCTGCCAAGCCTCCGGGTGCGCGGGATCTACCTCATGGTGGCCACGCTCGCATCCCAGTTCTTTATCATCTGGATGATCGATAAATTTGGATGGTTTAAGAACTACGACACCTCGGGCATCATCACAGCACAGGACATTGTCATCTTCGGCAAAGAATTCACGACGCCGCTGGAGATGTACCTTGTCGTCTTGGTTGTTGTGGCAGTTCTTACCATCCTCGCCGTAAACATGACGCGTGGAAGCACTGGTCGGAATTGGATGGCCGTACGCGATATGGACATCGCGGCGGAATCCATGGGCATCTCCCTGCTGAAGACCAAACTCCAGGCCTTCGCGATCTCCGCATTCTTTTGCGGGGTCGCGGGGGCTCTTTTTGCCTTCACCTATCTCAAGTCGATGGAACCGGTGGCGTTCGACATCAAACTCAGCTTCCGCATCCTCTTCATGGTGATCCTCGGCGGCCTGGGCACGATCAAGGGGGCCTTTATCGGGGCGGCGTTCATCCTGCTCTTCCCAGTGGCGCTCAATACGCTCGGCAATGAGTTGTTCCACGGCGCCATTGATGCCACGATCATCTCGTCCATCGAATTGGTTGTGTTCGGCGTCCTGATCATTGTCTTCATGATCTACGAACCGCTCGGCATGGCGAAGATGTGGGAAGGCATCAAGCAGAAGTTCAAGCGCAAGCCTGAACCGAGCATGGCGCGCGTCTCGGACAGCAAGGCGTGAGAAGGACAGTTACGATGTCAGCCAAACACAAAAAGCTTGCTCTGGCCTTGGCGATAGGCCTCGGTCTGGGCTTGCTGGTCGACAAAAACTTCGTGATCTTCTGATGATATCCGTGTCGACCAGTTGGCGTTGCCCGAGATATGGGGAGGCGTGAGCCAGATAGGTGTGTCGCGAAATGCGTGATGGGGAAGACCCATCGCACCGCACCGATGACACTGTGATTGAACAAGCCCAGGACGTTTGACCCAAGTGGTTCGAATGTCCTGGGCTGACTTTTTTTGGAAGTCATGCAACCCGGTGGGATGCGCGCGCGGGCCTATTCGCGGTACGCCCCTGCGGGCTAGATGACAAAAGCTTGGCAATACGGGGATGCAACATCGAAGCCCAGGAGGCCCCATTCAATCGCTCTAGGGCTCCAAATCTGACAAGACAGTCAACTCACCAATATGTGCCTCGCCGGGTGGTGCCTTTTGTGAGAGCTTGCGAATGATTGCGATGGCGGCAGGTGACGTTGTGACAATCTTATGCTCAAAGTTCTTGCCATCTGAGAGATCCGACACGTCAACGATCGATATAGGAAGGTCGCCGACAACAGTTCGGTCCGTCTGAGCGCCAAGACGCGGACGCCTGCCGGTCAAGAGTGACGATATGCGCAATGCCCTGTCCTGTTCTGCCACCATCAGAATAAACGGATCGGGTAGCTTGCCCATCCCCGCGACTTGGCTGCGGAACAGTTCACCATCGATGTCCGGAGCCATCAGAACCAATGCGTCAATCTCCGCCGCGACATCTAAGCTCTTTTTCAACGCTGCCTGCCGCAGGGTTTCCATGATCAAGTAGCTGCCCATGGAATGCCCGACCAAAACGATCTTGCGATTGCCTTTGGACAATTGGATCAGAAGTGCTTCGAGATGATCGCGAGCAATCAAAGCGCTGTCGCGATCATAGACATAACCGGCCGTGACACCGGCCGACGGCCAAGAGAACAAGACCGCAGGCGTCGGCACGTCAAAGTCATGGGCAAATTGCGCCATTTGATACACGGCTTCGGCGTGGCGTGTGTTGTAGCCATGGACGAAGAGAAGCGTTTCGTTGCGACCCGATGTGTCCGCTTGCGCCACCTTCTGAGCGAAGCTGGGCTGGTTTTCAAAGCTGCGGTTCTCGACTGTGACAAAGTCGGTGCTGGCGTCTGGTTCACCATCTGGCCACTCGATCTTACCCACCTCATGCGCGGGCGGAATAGACACGTCTATGGCCTCAAAGAAGGGGGCTTTCGGTCTGGGCGGCGCTGACCGGGCATCCGCTTGAATGGTGCTTCGGAAGTTGGCCACCCAAACAGTTTGCACGCTTGCGCCTTCGATCAGCGGAGCAAAATCAAGGCTGCCTCTTTCGCTGCAAGACCCAAGCAGACTGACCGAGATTAAGATGCCCGCTGCACGTGTTTTGATGGCCGATTTTTTCATAAACTCAATTATCTTGACTTGGACTGTGCGGTCTTTTGGATGTGCCATTTACCGTGCCGCGCAGTGTTCACTAAGGATGAGCAATCTGCGCCGGACAAGGGCCAAGCCCGCCTTGAGCCGGACCATCTGCGACACACAACCTGATGTTAGCCTATTGATTGCGCAAGTGACAATCGTTGCATCTTTGGGAGGCAAGCAATTCTTCGATAGGTTCTCTAGTAAAAGTCGCGGTCTTGAGCCGAAGTGAACTAATGACGTCCGCCGCGCGGTATCCTGACGACGGCTTGGGTATAGATGGCGCCGCATGGAAGACAAATACCGGCGGAGCGTTGGCCCTCAAACTGGTCAAGGCAGCATCTCGACCAAGCTTTGCATCCAGCTATGAGAGCGACCAAACAATACTTTGTAGCATAGAACCCGCCGAGGGAGATGGCGGGAGAACGGCTTGCCTCAAGTCTGTTTTGTCCAGATCCACGCGGAGCTCTAGGACAGACGGAACACCCCTTCGACGCCTTCAACAGGCGTGCGCCCCTCTGTCGGGTTGCCGTGAATGACCGCTCTTATGTCGTTCACCACAGCACTGCTTTGCAGAAAATGCCTGTGGCGTTGCCGATCCGGTGCCAGATCAAACGCGGTCAGTTCGCAATCGACCGCCGCGATCTCGCAGCCATTGACCAAGGCACCCGGGTGCGGGTTCGGCCCCTTTTGACCGAGGCGGTCCAGGTGAACGGTGTCGCTGAGCCGCAAAAGCTTATCGGTGCCGTCGAAATAGACCACGATCTTGTCGGCCAATCTTGTCAGGTTGCGCATTTTTCCAGGATGGTTGAGCGTGTCTTCATCATCATCAGCATGGGCCAGAAACACCGTGTCGAACAAGCGTACAGGCCGGTGCGCGGTATTGCTGAAATTCGCCTCGACCGCCTTGCGCAGCGCAAAATTGCCCAGGCTATGCGCCAAGAGATGGATGCGTTGACTGCAGCGTTCCTCGAGCCGTTTGTTGATGAGAAAATCCACCAGTTTGCCGAACGCGCGCGCCATGGCAGGACCGCTGATCGATGCATCATCGCGATCCGCGAAATAGTTCACCGGGTCGGATTTCCCGTTGGCCGGATAGGTGAAGAAAAACGGGCAAAGCTGGGCCCCATCTTGCGAGTAGAGATCGATCATCTGGCCCAGGGTTTCCGAAGACGATTCAAAACTGTTGCCCGCGCCGTGCAGGTAAATCAGGATGTCAGATGTCTCACCCGAAATACCCGAGGCCCGCATATTGCCAAAGGCGCTGCTGGAGCCGAGGGTGACCCATTCACGCTCCGCCCGATCATCTTCTGACGCCGCGCGGGACCGCTCCGGATAGGTTGTCACCTCATCGAGGTTCCACGTCCCTTGGGCTGCGTTCTTTGACAGCGCCGCTTCCCCAGCGCGGATCAACCGCGCATCCCCCTCATAGAAGCGGTTTCCATAGGTGCCATCGCTCTTGCGGTTGCGATTGGTGGCGAAATAGGCGGTGATATCTGTAAAGCTTGGCATGAATACCTCCAAAACTGACGTGGGAAAAAAGACTGTTTTAAATGTTGAGCCAATGAATAACTGGCCCGCCAAGGCTCACACAAAATACGAAAGTTGAGAAATGGTTTTGCAACCTTAACGCAAAAAAGCGGGTTTATGCGCTCGCGAATGGCCCTGCGGATGCGCGATCGGTCAGACGCATTTTCGCATTATCGGGGTCATAGACATGCGGGTTGTGACGCACGGCGCGGCGTTTCTCACCAAAGACACGCAGCCAACACGCCGCGCCCAAATCCAATGATCCGACCCTAACATAGCCCAGAGCGCAGGTTTTCCCGGTGCGATACCCCCGCGAGCATGACGTGACATAGCCGATCCATTGCCCATCTTTGAAAATCGGATCCGATGCCATGGGTTCAGGCCCGTCATCAAGAATGTTCAATCCGATCCAACACCAATCCGGATCTTCATGGGACTGTGCGATCACAGCGGAGCGCCCGATGAAATCACCTTTGGACATGTTGGCAAAACGGCTGAGACCTGCATCAAACAGCGTGTATTCAGTGCCGAAATCTGCGCCCCACCCGTGGTAGCCTTTTTCGATGCGCATGGCGTTCAGGGCATAGGATCCAAACTGGCAGCCGCCCACCGCTTTGACGTTCTCCATGATGGCCTCGTAAACGGATGTGAGATCGCCCGAGGCCATATGCAGCTCCCAGCCCAGCTCTCCGACATAGGATACCCGCATCGCGGTCACGGGCGTGCCAGCCAAGGTTAGCTCTTCCACTGACATCCACGGCGCGGCCGTGGCAGAGAGATCAGCATCGGTGAGCGGGGCCAGCACCTCGCGGCT
>CAKZYL010000136.1 GCA_937884705.1 uncultured Roseovarius sp.
AAAGCCAATGTTAGCCCTCCGCGTCCCAAGGCGCGCAGGTTGGCGGTTCAGCTGAGAGTTTTAGCCTCCGGCGGGGGTTTTGGGGCTGCCCCCCTGTCTGTCCAGCGTTAAGAAGGCGTCGCGCAATCTCCGTTTTACCCGTTCTGAGCAAACTCTGGGTTGAGGCGAATAACGGACAGGTTCAACGCTCCTGCCACAGTCACCCAAACAAGGTAGGGCACGAACATCAGGCCAGCCCAGGTGTCGACCATGAACAGGGCGACAAGCGTCGCTGCCACAGCCAGCCAGAGCGCCCCCAGGACAATCATCCCGAGTTTCAAGCGTTCCAAACCAAAAAACACGGGCGTCCAAAGACCGTTTAGCGCGATCTGAAGTGACCAGAGCGCCATCGCGATGCCGTTGCCCGGCTGCATACCCGCCCGTGCGCCGGCGCCGGCCATCAAGAGATAGAGCGTCGTCCAGGCCACCGGAAACAGCCAGTTTGGCGGCGTCCATGACGGCTTTGACAGCTTGTCATACCATTCCCCTGGCGGAAACAGGCCGCCCGTCGCCCCGGCGGCAAAACAGGCTGCGAGAAAGATGCAAAAGAGCGTCCAGAACATTACGATCGCACTCCACGCCCCAGAGCAGCCAGCGCCTCGTGTTGCTCTCTGTCGCGGATTTTCAACCGCGCCATGGTGGCCAGGATACCATCGCTCCAATCGGCGCCGCTCTGGGCCGGTGCGGCCGCGGCATTGACCAAAAACGCGGTCTCAGGCAAAGGCTGCGCGTGAATGAGGGCAGAGCGCGGCATAAAAGTGGTGCCAAACGTGCGCGCAAGGGACACCATGAGCCAGCCGATCTTTTGACCATCTGTTGTATAGGCGCGGTGATTGATCGCGTCATACCCTTGACGACGCACCTCTCCTCCGATCCCGGCATAGATAAAGCGCGCGGCAAAAATCCCCGGGCGGCAATCCACAGGCAGCGCCCCGACGCCCGCTTCTGAGCGTTGATAGAGCCGGTCCGCTTCCTTCAGAAGGCGCTTTTCCAACACCTCCAGTTCTGGTGTCATTTGAGGGTTTGCCAGGAAAGCCTCAGAGTTGATGCCCATCTCATCCAGCCATTCCAATGGCAGGTAGAGCCGCCCCTCGCGGGCATCCTCGCCCACATCTCGGGCAATATTTGTCAGCTGCATCGCCACGCCCAAATCGCAGGCCCGCGCCAACGCATCGCGATCACGCACGCGCATCAGCACACACATCATCGCGCCGACGGCAGAGGCCACGCGCGCCGAATAGGCCCGCAAATCCGACAGCGTCTCATACCGCCGCTCCATCGCATCCCAGGCCAGCCCTTCGAGCAAGGCCTCAGGCAAGGCGCGCGGCATGTCAAATTCCTGCACAATATCAGCAAAGGCGCGATCGGCAGGGCCATCTTCCGGCACACCGCGATAGACCTTGTCCAAACGTTCATGCAGTCGGATCACGGCTGCGGATTTTTCCACTTGCAGATCAACGGCGTCATCGGCCAGTCGGCAGAACGCATAAAGCGCAAGAGCCGGATCGCGCAGGCGTTTGGGCAGCAATTTGGAGGCCGCATGGAACGAGCGTGACCCATGCCGGATTGCCTCAACACAATGGGCCATGTCTTGGGGATTGATCATTCAGCCGCCTCACGCATGACCGTTTCCTGAACGATGGCGTCGGGCACCAGCTGCGCCAGGACCTCTGCGCTGGCCACCACGCCGGGCAAGCCTGCGCCTGGATGCGTGCCCGCCCCCACGAGGTAGAGACCATCGGCTTCCTCACTGACGTTATGCGGTCTGAAATAGGCGCTCTGGAGGATCCGCGGCTCGATGGAAAACCCAGAGCCATGCGGGCTCAGATACCGATCCCGGAACGTCGCAGGCGTAAAGACTTCCGATGCACTGAGATGCGCGCCAAGGCCCGGGAGCAACTGATCTTCCAGCACCGCCTGCACCTTCTGGCGATAGGTTTCGGCCATCTGGCCCCAATCAACCGGGTTTTGATGACCCAGATGCGGCACCGGGCTCAGCGCATAGAACGTGTCGCCGCCATCGGGTGCAACTGAGGGATCCGTGACAGAGGGTCGGTGCACATAAAGGCTCATATCATCGGCCAGTTTGCCTTTGATAAAGATATCTTCCACCAGGCCCTTGTATCGCGGCCCGTTGAGAATGGTGTGATGGCCCACATCGGGCCACATGCCTTCGGTGCCGCGCGTGCCAAAATACCAAACGAAAAGGCCCATCGACCAGCGTGTGCGCTTCAGGCGCGGGGACGTCCACCGACGTTTTGGAGCTTTGCGCAGCAAGTGGTCATAGGTGTGCCCAGCATCCGCATTTGAGACAACGATGTCGGCTTTCACCACCTGCCCGCCCTTGAGTGTCACGCCAACAGCACGGCCCTCTTGCATCAAGATCTCGTCCACTTCGGCGCCTTGCCTTACCTGCCCGCCTTGCTCTGAGATGACGCCAACCATCGCTCGGGCAATCGCATCAACGCCGCCGATCGCGTAGTGCACGCCAAAGGATTTCTCCAAATGGCTGACAAGCGCGTACATCGAGGTGACGTGAAACGGGTCCCCCCCAATAAAAAGCGGGTGGAATGACAACGCCATGCGCAATCTGGGATCACGTACGCGGCGCGACACCAGTTTGTGGATAGACCAATCCGCGCGGAGCCTCGCAAAGGCGGGCAGCACTTTGATCAGGTCAATGAGGCGATGCATGGGACGCCGCCCCATATCCTCAAAGCCCAGCCAATATCGCCGCTCACTGTCTTTCAAGTAGCGCTGGTATCCTGCGACATCTCCGGGCGACAGGCGGCGGACCTCTTCCAGGACCGCGTCGGTTTCTTGTCGGGCGGCAAATCTACTGCCGTCCGGCCAGCGGATCTCATAAAACGGATCAAGCGCGTGCAGCTCTACATCCCGGTAAAAATTGCGCCCGCAGGCATCCCAGAGCCCCTCAAAAACCTGCGGCACAGTGACGATGGTCGGGCCCAGATCAAACCTGTGCCCGTTCTGCCAAATGGCAGAGCCGCGCCCACCGGGTTCGTTCAACCGGTCCAGAACCGTCACCCGATATCCCTTAGCGCCAAGCCGCATCGCCGAGGCCAAACCACCGAGGCCCGCTCCGATCACAACAGCATGGGGGTTTACGATGGACGCGCTTGATGCATCCGCATGTGAGGAATATGAATGTGTCAACATTTCTTTAGACTACATGTGTCCAGTTAAATTGACAATCAGCGATTGCTGTTCTTTAATCAAGGTGTTCCGGTGTGTCTGCGATCCGTTGCGCATGCGGGGACAGCGCCAGTTTCAACGCCATAAAGGTGGTCGACATAAGTACTGTCAGCCTCAGCTTCTTTCGCTTTGCGCCCGGATGGGCGCGATTTTGGGCTTTTGCAATGATGGGCTTGGCCAGACCAGCCATGGCGCGTGTTGAGGGTATCGGGTTCTGGAAACTGTGCGGATCTGGCACGGGGGAAGGATTTACCCCCGTGCCAAACACCGAGGTTTACGCGATCCTCGCCTCATGGCCAGATCTGGAAACGGCGCGACGTCAAACGTCGAGCGCGCGGATTTTCAACCGCTACCGGGACCGCGCGACCGAAGATTGGACTGTCTTTCTCACACCGACCTCCGTGCGTGGCGAATGGTCTGGGGTGACACCGTTTGAGGCGGAAAAGCCTGCAGAACAGGGCCCTGTGGCCGCGCTCACCCGTGCGACGGTGAAACCGCGTGCCGCGCTGCGCTTTTGGAGACGCGTGCCGGACATCAGTGAGGTGATCGGCCTCGACGAAAATGTCGTCTTCAAGATCGGGATCGGTGAGGTGCCGCTTTTGCATCAGGTGACGTTTTCCATTTGGCCCGACACCTCGGCCATGGCGGATTTCGCCCGCGCCGACGGACCGCACGCGCGCGCGATCAAGGCCGTGCGCGCCGGTGATTGGTTTCAGGAAGAACTCTACGCACGGTTCCACGTCGCCGGATGCGACGGCACCTGGGATGGCAAGCCACCCCTTCAACGCATCGGGCTGTCCTAATGAGTGCGCCTTTTCCTTTTTCCGCCATTGTCGGTCAGGACGACATGAAGATGGCCATGATCCTGACGGCGATCGACCCTGGCCTTGGCGGTGTTTTGGTCTTTGGCGACCGAGGTACGGGAAAGTCCACGGCCGTGCGCGCACTGGCCGCGCTCTTGCCGCCCATTGAAATGGTTGCAGGCTGCCCTGTGAATTCTCACAAGGTGAAAGACTGCCCAGACTGGGCTGATATAAAAGATAAATCTATCGTCGAACGCCCGACACCGGTGGTCGATTTGCCGCTCGGCGTGACCGAGGATCGGGTGACCGGCGCGTTGGATATCGAGCGGGCACTGACCCAGGGCGAAAAGGCCTTTGAGCCGGGTCTGCTGGCCAAGGCCAACCGGGGTTACCTTTATATTGATGAGGTCAACCTGCTGGAAGATCACATTGTCGATCTGCTGCTCGACGTGGCGCAATCGGGCGTCAACGCGGTCGAGCGGGAGGGGCTTTCGATCCGCCATGCGGCGCGGTTTGTCCTGGTGGGCTCGGGCAACCCGGAGGAAGGGGAATTGCGTCCGCAATTGCTCGACCGGTTCGGTTTGTCCGTCGAAGTGCGCTCCCCCGACACGGTGGCAGAGCGTGTCGAGGTCATTCGCCGCCGGGACGCCTTTGAACACAACACATCCGCCTTCATGCGCAAATGGAACGGTCAGAACACCCGCATTCGCAAGGCGATCATCGCCGCGCGAGAGGCTTTGACCAAGACCGCCACACCCGACGAGGTTCTGGAAGATTGCGCGCGGCTGAGCCTCGCGCTCGGGGCTGATGGCCTGCGTGGAGAGCTGACCCTGTTAAAATCCGCCCGTGCCTTGGCGGCTTACGAGAAATCTCAGACGGTCACGCGCAAACACCTGCGCCGCGTGGCCCCTCTTGCCCTCAGTCACAGATTGCGGCGCGATCCCTTGGACGAAGCCGGGTCGTCGACCCGCGTGGATCGGACAGTCGCGGAAACGCTGGGATGAGCGGTGCAGACAGTTGGCGTCGCGCGTTGCGCGCGCTGGCAGCGCTTTGCGTGGACCCAAGCGGCCTGAAGGGGCTTTGCCTGCGAGCCCGCCCGTCACCCGCGCGACAAGTCTTGGAAGATCAGTTTGGATACGTGCCCCTGCCGTTGCGGCGTATTCATCCTGGCATTTCCGACACGCAGCTTTTCGGCGGTGGGAATGTGGCGGCCAGCTTGGCTGAGGGC
>CAKZYL010000137.1 GCA_937884705.1 uncultured Roseovarius sp.
CTGACGCGTCCGTTCTCGGAAGCCGAGCTTTACAAGACGCATCTGGATGCGGCGGTGGCTAAGGCGAACAATGGCTTCCGCCCGACCTTTGCGATGATGCGGCACGCGGCGGTTTACGACAACGATGCAGATCGGCAAAAGGCAATTGATGCGATCCGGCTGGTGCTGGGTCAGTTTGAAAATCTGTTCCGCAATGCCGGGGGCGTCGCGAACGGGTTTCCGGCGCTGATCCCGCTGGAGGAGCTGGCGGGTCGCGAGCAGTACGATCCTGATATGCTGGAGGAAAACCTGTTGTTCGGGTCGCCGGATACGGTGATCGAAAAACTGAAGAAGTACGAAGCGTTGGGTGTGGATGAGTTCATTTACTACGCGTCTATGGGGCTGGATCTAGACACACAGAAGCGGTCGATGAAGCTTTTCTGCGACGAAGTTGTCCCGGCCTTTCACTAGGAGAAATGTCCATGTCAGATGGTGTGAGTGTGGTGCGCGACGGCCATGTGCTGGAAGTGACCTTGGCGCGCGGCAAGGTGAACGCGATTGACGTGCCGACCTCGCAGGCCTTAGCGGCGGCGTTTCAGGAATTGCATGAGGACAAGGATCTGCGCTGCGCGATCCTGACGGGCGGAGGGGAGAAGATTTTCTCGGCCGGGTGGGATCTCAAGGCGCTCAATGCAGGCGAGATGCAACTCGATAACTGGTGGGAGAGCGATGATTACGGGTTTGGCGGGTTTACCGGGCTGACCGAGAACTGGGCGCTGAACAAGCCGGTGATTGCGGCGGTCAATGGTCTGGCGATTGGCGGCGGGTTTGAGATGGCGATGGCCTGTGACCTGCTGATTGCGTCTGAACACGTAGAATTTGGTTTGCCCGAGATGCCGCTGGGGATTGTGCCGGATGCTGGCGCGCTGCAGCGGCTGCCACGGCGTATTCCGCATAACATCGCGATGGAGATGTTCCTTTTGGGTCGTCGGATGACGGCGCCGGAGGCGGCGCACTACGGTTTGGTGAACAAGGTGGTGCCCAAAGAGGGTCTGATGGATGCGGCACGGGAATGGGCGGCGTCGATTGCCTGGTCCGCGCCGTTGGCGATGCAATCCGTTAAGGAAGTGCAGCGCGAGATTGAGTGCCATCCGTTGCAAGAGGCCTTTCACAAGATGCGCACTGATCCGATGCCGGTTTATCGCAAGATGCTCAAGTCCGACGACGCGGCGGAGGGCGTGGCGGCCTTCGTTGAAAAGCGCGAGCCGAATTTTAAGGGCGAGTGATGGGGTACTCTGATCCGTCCTCCGTCACCCGTGTGGCCAGCCTCGGCGCGGGGCCGATTGGTGGCGGCTGGACCGCGCATTTTCTGGCGCGGGGCTATGATGTGACGGCCTATATTCATGATGCCTCTGAGCACGATGCGCTCATGGCGGTGATTGAGACCGGCTGGGGCAGTTTGACGGAGCTTGGTCTGGCGCCGGGGGCGTCTCTGGATCGATTGGCGGTGACGAGCGATCTTGAAGAGTCGCTGGATGGGGCAGGGTTCGTGCAGGAAAGCGGGCCGGAGCGGCTGGAGATCAAGCAGGCGCTTTATGCCCGGATGGGGGAGATGCTGTCGCCGGATGTTGTGATCGGGGCGTCGACCTCGGGTCTCACGATGACGGAGATCCAGGCGACATGCGCCACGGCGGAGCGGTGTGTGATCGGGCATCCGTTTAACCCGCCATATCTGTTGCCGTTGGTCGAGATTGTGGGCGGGAAAAAGACCGATCCAGCTGCGGTCGCGTGGGCGGCGGCGTTCTATGAGATCGCGGGCAAAGCGCCGCTGGTGATGAAAAAGGAAGTGCCTGGGTTTGTGGGCACACGTTTGCAGGAGGCGCTCTGGCGTGAGGCGCTGCACATGGTGGCCAATGGCGAGGCAACACCGGAAGATATTGATATCGCAATTAAAAATGGCCCGGCGCCGCGCATGGTAGTGCAAGGGCAGTGTATGGCGTTTCATGTGGCTTGCGGCGAAGGCGGGATGGCTACGAACCTTGATCAGTTCGGGCCCGCGCTGAAATGGCCATGGACGCGGCTCGAGGCGCCTGATCTGACGCAGGAGCTGCGCGACCGGATGGTCGATGGTTGTAATGTTATGTCGGGCGGGCGGCACTTTGAGGATATGGCGGCAGAGCGTGATCGTAAGATTGTGGCCGTGCTGAAGGCGCTGAACTCTACGGCGTAGACCGCAGAATTTCGGAAAATTCTGCTCCAGAAAATTGCAATTTTCTGAGGCATTTTCTTGCAAGAAAATGCAGGCGCTGCTTCGGATGTGTCATTGTCCTGTGCGCATGCGTTGATTGACCTGCAACGTGTCGAGGTATTTGGCGAGCGTGCCCGGCCAGCTGGGTGCGTCTTCCGCGTCGGGCCAGGCTTGGCGGTACTCACTGGGCCGGCGGTCAAAGCACTTTCGGAACGCGTAGGCGAAATGTGAAAGCGAATTGAACCCTGATGCCGCGGATATCTCGCGCACGCTGAGATCGGTGGAAATCAGCAAGACCCGTGCGTGCTGTAGGCGCAAGAGCATGCCGAACTGCACCACGGAACAGCCGATCGTCTGGTTGAATTGCCGCTCCAGCTGGCGTTGGGAAATGCCCACGTGATGGGCAATTTCGGGCACGCGCAAGGGCTCAGTGATGTTGCCTTCGATCAGGTCAATGGCCGCGCGCACGCCATCGGGCAAGGTGTCCACCCCGCGGCCCATGGTTTTGCGCTGGGGCGCCTGGCCGGGGCGCACGGGGTGATGCATGATGATGTCGGAAATCTCGCCCACGAGCGGCGCGCCGTGATCTTCCTGAATGAGATGCAGCATCAGGTCGCTGGCGGCGGTGGAGCCAGCACAGGTCATGATGTTGCCATCGATGGTGAAAAGCTGCTCTGCGGCGAGGATGTCGGGGAATTTTTCCTGAAATCCCGCGAGGTATGACCAATGGGTCGTGGCTTGCCGCCCGGCCAAAAGGCCTGCGCGCGCAAAGACGTAGCTGGCAATTTCAATCGCGCAGAGCCGGATGCCGAGACGCGCCTTGCGGCGCAGCCATGCCAGCAAGGCCGGGTCACGGTAATTTTCCGCCCCCCAACTGCCCGCCACGAACACGATGTCATCGCGCGTGAGCTTGCCCGGCAGGCCCATGCAAGTGACCTCCATCCCGTTGCTGGATGTGACCTTGCAGGCCTCTGCCGCATGAAAGCTGTGGGTGTAAAGCGGGGCGTCAGACAGATAGTTGGCGATGCGCGTGGGCTCGAGCAGGCTGACCATGCCCATCATGTTGAAGCGCGGCAGAAGTATGCAGGAGATTTGCTTTGCTTCAGCTCCTTTGGGGCTTCTTGGGCTCATCATTTTTGCCTCATGGTCGGTGATAATTCTCGCCATGGTGTAGATAGATGGTGTCGAAAAATCGACACTAATTGCGCTCTGTCTCCGCACACTACGAGCAAAAGGGAGATCGCATGAACTTTGACGTGATCGTGACATGTGCGGTGACGGGTGCCGGGGATACCACGGGGAAAAACCCCCATGTGCCGGTCACGCCGCGCGAGATTGCCGATGCCGCGATTGAGGCGGCTGAGGCCGGTGCGGCCATTGCGCATTTGCACGTGCGTGATCCCGAGACGGGCAAAGGGTCTCGGGATGTGGCGCTTTTCAAGGAAACGGTTGATCTGGTTCGCGCGAGCGGCACCGATGTGGTGATCAATCTCACGGCCGGGATGGGCGGGGATTGGACGCCCTCGCCCGACGATCCGGCGATGCCCGGGCCCGGCACGGATATGATCGGCGCCCAAGAGCGGCTGGCCCATATCAAAGAGTGCATGCCGGAGATCTGCTCGCTCGATTGCGGGACGTTGAACTTCGGCAATGGCGATGAGATCTACATTTCCACCCCGCCGATGCTGCGACGCATGGCGCAGGTCACGCAGGAATGGGGCGTGAAGCCGGAGCTTGAGGTGTTCGATCTGGGCCACATCCGCTTTGCCCGCGCGATGGTCGAGGAAGGGCTGATCGATGCCCCGCCGATGTTCCAGCTGTGCTTAGGCATCCCCTGGGGCGCGGATCAGTCGGTTGAGATCATGGCCGCGATGAAAGCCCAACTGCCGCCCGGCGCGAGCTGGGCTAGCTTCGGGATCAGTCGGATGCAGATGCCGATGGCGACGGCGGCTGTGGCGCTTGGTGGCAACGTCCGAGTGGGGCTTGAGGACAATATCTGGCTCGACCGCGGGGTGCCGGCCACCAACGGCC
>CAKZYL010000138.1 GCA_937884705.1 uncultured Roseovarius sp.
AGTGCTTCACGGCGGTGCCGTCGATCCGCGAATTTATGGACGCGCTGGTCCGGGGGGGCCTCGGCTACATCAAGGTGGGCCAGCAGGCGACGACGCTCTCGGGCGGCGAGGCGCAGCGGGTGAAGCTATCGAAAGAGCTGTCTAAGAGATCCACCGGCCGAACTCTCTACATCCTCGATGAGCCGACCACAGGGTTGCATTTTGAGGACGTGAAGAAACTTTTGGAAGTCCTTCATGAACTTGTGGAAAGTGGCAATACAGTTATTGTCATTGAGCACAATCTGGACGTCGTGAAGACTGCGGACTGGATCATTGATATTGGCCCAGAGGGTGGTGATGGCGGTGGTGAAATCGTGGCCGTTGGTACACCAGAAGACGTCGCTCAGGAGCCGCGCAGCCATACGGGGCGTTACCTCAAAGAAATGCTGGACACACGTAAAGTGGCCGCGGAGTGATTGCGGGCTTGCGCGCGGTGCGCCGTCTTTGTAAGACGCCCGCCATGGGTCGTTAGCTCAGTTGGTAGAGCGCTTCGTTTACACCGAAGATGTCGGGAGTTCGAGTCTCTCACGACCCACCATCAGCCTCCCAAAGACTTTGACGTGTCACAGAGTGACTGCGATCGATCTGATGCTGGTAGGCGTTTGAGCCGTCTGGCAGCTGTTCAAATTGATCAACCTTTGTAAATCACGTTTTCAGTCCCTCACACCGCACGTCCATGTCCCGCGAGAGGCCGTTTGCACATCAAAAGACAGCTCGGTGGGAAAGGTACATTCGACACGTTTGGGTCAGCGCTTTGGTCTGCAGTCGGTGAAAGAGGCACAAGCGCCCAGAAAAACTGCCTGTGTCCGGGGTGCCGAACAGCCCTCCATTTTTTTGATGCTTGCGTTGCATTTTGACCTTTGCAACGCTTGACGGGGCGGAGGCAGGGGCATAATACACGCCTCACGCCACGGCATGCCTGTGGTCGGCAGTGGGCGGTTGTAGCTCAGTTGGTTAGAGTACCGGCCTGTCACGCCGGGGGTCGCGGGTTCGAGCCCCGTCAACCGCGCCACCGCTGCCAGACTTCCGAATTTAAGAATGCCAGGCATTGTGGCTAGAGAGTCACGACATTTAACCATTTATTATTTGTTATTGTTGAAGAAATTCAATCAGAACCTGTGCTGTCTGATCAGGCGCGGTATCCGGAAAGAAGTGTCCGCCGGGTATGCCGACCACGTCAAGCGACATGCATTTATCTGCCCAAGCAGCGCGCATGTCAAAGGCGCGTCCCATGGCACCGTCCGCGCCGTAAACGATAAGGGCAGGGCAGGCCACTCTTGCTTTGAGATCTGCTGCGTCATCGTGAAAGTCCTGAGCCAGGGTCGCGCGGTAGTCGTTGCACATCCCGCGTATCGTGTCCGGGTCGCACCAGGACCTGCGATAGGCATCCATTTGATCTGCTGAGAAGTCTTCCAGGTTGGCCGCCCCCCATCCCAAAAGGCACGCTTCATAATAGGCATTCGGATCATGGCCGATCATGTGTTCGGGAAAGGGCTCAGGTTGGGCCAGAAAGAACCAATGGTAGTACGCTTGCGCAACGTCTCTGCGGAGTGGCTCCAGCAGCGTATGCGTGGGCACAATGTCCATGAAAGCGACCCGAGTGACGGCCTCAGGCACATCAAGCGCCAGCCGATGCGCGACCCGCGCGCCGCGATCATGCCCGACGACGGCAAAACGCGCATAGCCCAGATGCGCCATAAGGGCGATCTGATCCTGAGCCATCTTACGAAACGTATAGTCGGACACCGCCTGTGGTTTGCCGCTGTCACCATAGCCGCGCAGATCGGGGCAGATGACTGTGTATGACTGCGCCAGGATCGGGGCAATCTCCGCCCAGAGCGCCCGCGTTTGAGGAAAGCCATGCAGCAATAACAAGGGCTGCCCATCTCCTCCTTGGGACCATGCGATCTCAACGTCATTGAAATGGGCGCGATGGTCTGAAAACCCTCGGATGTGCATGGCTCAGGCCTGTGTGATGCGATCCAAAACCCGAGCCCAGCTTCGCGTGCCCTTGTGAAAGCTTTCGACGTTGTATTTTTCGTTGGGTGAGTGGATCGCGTCGTCCTCCAGCCCAAAACCGATCAGCATGGAATCAAGGTTCAGAATGTCGGTGAAGAACCGGGTTACCGGAATCGATCCTCCCATACCCGAAAACACCGCCTCGCGCCCCCATTCATCGGAGAGGGCCTGCCGCGCCTTTTCGAATTCCGGGCGCTCAGTGTTCATAACCGAGGCTGGTGATCCTTCGAGGCTGTTGTTCCACGTCACACGGGCATCTTTAGGCAACCGATCCTCGACATGTTTGCGAATTTTGTCGCGCAAAGCATCCGGGTCCATCTGCCCCACCAATCGGCAGGTAAGTTTGCAATGCGCCTGAGCCGGGATCACGGTTTTGGTGCCCACCCCTTGGTAGCCGCCCCAAAGCCCGTTGATTTCAAGGGTAGGCCGGGCCCATTGCTGCACCAGCGTGGAGTATCCTGTCTCACCATGAGCCATCGTCATGCCCACCGAGGACAGGTATTCATGCTCGTCAAAGCCGCAGTTTTCCCATTGCCGCAGCAGCTCAGCGGGCACGTCCTCAACGCCGTCGTAAAACCCTTGAACCGCGACGCGGCCATTCTCGTCGTGAAATGACGCGATGAGTCTGGAGATCTCTTTCAGCGGGTTTAAGGCCGGACCACCATAGTGGCCCGAGTGCAAGTCAATGCGCGGCCCATGAAGGGTGAATTCATCTTTCAGCATGCCACGGAGCTGTGAGGCAATTGACGGCACACCGGGGGCGACCATGCCGGTGTCACACACCAATGCCAGATCGGCCGACAATTCATCCTTGTTGGCCTCCAAAAACGGGATGAGAGAGGGAGATCCCGATTCTTCCTCTCCCTCAAAGAAAAACGTCATGTTGCAGGGCAGGGTGCCTGTCACGTCCTTGTAGGCCCGGCAGGCCTCTATGAATGTCATGAGCTGGCCTTTGTCATCGGCGGCACCGCGCCCCCGGATCACTTGACCGTTTGGCGCATCCTGCACCTCAGGCTCAAAAGGCGCTGTATCCCAAAGATTGAGCGGATCAACTGGCTGCACATCATAATGCCCGTAGAACAAAACATGCGGGGTATTTGCGGCCTCTGAGCCATTAAAGTGGCCAACAACCATGGCCCGACCCGGTGTTTTGCGCGTCTCAGCTTCGATGCCGATGCTCTGCAGATCCTTGACCAACCAAGCGGCGGCGCGATCGCAATCATCATCATAGGCTGGATCCGTAGAAATAGACGGAATGCGCATGAGCTCTTTCAATCGCTCAAGCGCAGATGGCAGCTGATCGTCAATGCGGTTCAAGACGGAATCGAGGGACATTTACGTCTCCAGTTTTGAGATAGGTCGACTGCACCGTAGACCGGCTCAAAGAGGGATCACAAGGGACCCGGGCCGTGGCGAGAAGGGTTTCTTTTCTGGCGAGTACGGCATCTTGCAAGCAAGGCGTCTAAAAAGGAAAAGTCCGGAGAATTCGCAATGCTTTTCCATGGTCAACTGGATCGCAAATTCTAATTGATCTCAATCAAAGCGCACCGCCGTGGCATTTTGTACCGTATAGACTTAGAATTATTCAAACTATATCAGATGGACGACTGCGGCGTGAGCCGAAACAACCCAGGACCCAAGCGTTCGAGGAGACAGCCAGGTGGACTACAACGCGCGACTAGATAAAGCCATTGGGCGTTTACACGACGAAGGCCGCTATAGAACGTTCATCGATATTGAGCGCAGCAATGGTCACTATCCTCACGCAACCTGGACAAGACCTGACGGATCGGAGCAGAGGATCACTGTTTGGTGCGGCAACGACTATCTGGGCATGGGGCAGCACCCCGTCGTCTTGAAGGCCATGCATGATGCGCTTGAGGCCACCGGTGCGGGGTCTGGCGGCACGCGGAACATTTCGGGCACCACGATCTATCACAAAATGCTCGAGGCCGAGCTTGCGGATCTGCACAAGAAAGAAGCAGCCCTGCTTTTTACGTCAGCGTATATTGCCAACGACGCGACGCTCTCCACCCTGTCTAAGCTGTTTCCAGGGTTGATTATCTACTCAGATGAGCTCAATCACGCCTCCATGATTGAAGGCATTCGCCGCAATGGGGGCGAAAAACGGATCTTCAAACACAATGACCTGGATCATCTTCGTGAGATGCTGAAAGCGGACGATCCGGATACACCCAAGCTGATCGCTTTTGAATCTGTATACTCAATGGACGGGGACTTCGCTCCGATGGCGCAGATCTGTGATCTGGCAGACGAATTTGGTGCTCTGACCTATCTTGATGAGGTTCATGCTGTCGGGATGTATGGACCGCGCGGCGGCGGTGTTGCTGAGCGTGACGGTCTTATGAACCGGATCGATATTATCAACGGCACCTTGGCAAAGGCATTCGGTGTGATGGGCGGCTACATTGCTGCCAGCGCGAAAATGTGCGATGCTATAAGGTCTTACGCGCCAGGGTTCATCTTCACGACATCGCTACCGCCGACAGTAGCCGCTGGCGCCGCCGCGAGTGTTGCGCATTTGAAGACAGATCAGTCATTGCGCGATCAGCATCACGAGCGAGCGCAGGTGCTGAAAACTCGGCTTCAGGCGGTTGGCTTGCCTTTGATTGACCATGGCAGCCATATCGTGCCCGTCATTGTCGGCAATCCTGTGCACACCAAGATCCTGAGCGACATGCTCCTTGAGCGGTATTCCATTTACGTTCAGCCGATCAATTTCCCGACCGTGCCGCGCGGTACAGAAAGATTGCGCTTCACGCCGTCCCCGGTCCACGGTCGATTTGAGATGGATGCGCTTGTGCGTGCCATGGATGCATTGTGGAGCCATTGCGCGCTAAATCGCGCCGATATGTCGGCCTAACCCCCCAGAATGTGCAAAACGCCTTGCGTTGTGCTAGACACCTGTAAACAAAGGTGCCCGGACCGAATCGTGCTGGCAAATACAGAGGCGCGTTAGCGTTGGTTTTGTTCGGGGAAGAAAGGCTGGCGTATGATCATTCGCCGCAAAAGGGCAAAGAGCGTAGAAATCGTGGAAGAACCGCGAGGGTTCGATGCGTTCGAACTCAAGCTTGGCGACATAATGCGCGGCGAGCGGGCGACCCTTGGCAAATCCCTTTTGGACGTAGAGCGCGATATCAGGATCCGCGCATCGTATATCGCCGCGATCGAAAACACCGATCCCGATGCCTTTGACACCCCTGGATTTATCCCTGGTTATGTCCGGTCCTATGCCCGGTATCTTGGCATGGATCCCGAGGAAACCTTCGACACGTTTTGTCAGGAATGCGGGTTTTCGGTTTCCCATGGCATGTCGGCAAGTGCATCGGCGCGCAAAGCAGAAAGCGTTGCACAGCGCACTGCAGCGCGAAAGAAGGACCCGATCATAGAACCCGCCACGCCCTTTGCGCCTGCGCGGGAAAGCATCTTTAGCGGGATTGAGCCTGGAGCCATTGGATCGGCGCTTGTTCTTGTCGGGCTGATCTCCGCGATAGGGTTTGGCGGATGGACCGTGCTGAATGAAGTGCAGCAGGTGCGCCTTTCCCCGGTCGAAAACACACCTAGCGTGCTCACCGATCTTGACCCGCTGGATGGTGCCCTCGTCGCACAATCCGACACGACGGCGTCTGGCTTTTCCCCGTCAAACTTTGGCACATCGGAAGCCATCGACAGGATTTATCGCCCCGAAGCGCTTGACGTGCCGGTCATCGTGGCCCGTGATGGCCCCATTGCCACGATTGACCCCTCAGAGTTTGGTACACTTACGGCAAATATTGATGCGACTGACCCGGTTGACCCAGTCGACGCCGCCATCGCAAACGTTTTGTCCCGCACAGAAGACATCACACCCCCGCCTCAGGTTTTGGCTGATGCCAAGCCTCCGGTGCGCGTCGTGGCGGTACGGCCTGCTTGGATAAGGGTCACTGCGGCAGATGGCAGTGTCATGTTTGAGGGCACCTTGAATGGTTGCGAAAGCTATGAGGTGCCCGCGCGGGAAGAAGCCCCACAATTGCGCGTTGGCGAATCCGGTTCCGTGTACTTCCAGGTGGCGGATGCGCATTTCGGCCCCGTGGGCCCTCGCGGGACAATCACGCGGGATATCGCACTCGGTGCTGACGCCGTGACCGATCGGTTTGCCGTTGCGGATTTGAGTCGTGACACAGACCTATCGACCTATGTTGCCGATTTGACAAATGTTGGCGGGCAGCTGATAGCGAGCGCCGACTGCATCGTGCGCAACTGAATAGCCCGACGTCTCACCGCGACATCACCAGGCATTCTTGTGTCTTTCAAGGGCGCCAAACCTTGTTTGCGCAAAGTCTAAGACAGGCTTTGCGCACGCCGATTTAAGCTCGCACCAGCGTCATCTCGGGGTCATACGGGCTGTTTTCGATGACCGTCGCAGCCGTCATGGTGCCGATGACATCAATACTGAGATCGGTCCCAATACCCGCCCGTTCCGGCTGCACAAACGCGTAGGCCAGGTTTTTGCCAATCCGATGTCCGTAATCTCCTGACGTCACGGTTCCAACGACCGACCCGTCCAGCATGACGGACGCGCCGCCATGGGCTGGGGCCGACTTGGTTAGAACATCCAGCGTGATCAATTTCCGTTTGGGCCCGGCAAGGCGGCGCGCTTCTAGCGCGGATTTTCCATTAAAGTCCGGCTTGTTCATCCGCACAAATCGGTCGAGCCCGGTTTCAAAGGGATCAAACTCTGTCAGGATATCGGACTTCCAATGGAGAAAGCCTTTTTCAAGCCGCATGGACTCAACAGCCCGTGCTCCGAAGAGTTTCATACCGTGCGCCTCACCGGCTTTGCGCAGGGCCAGATACGCCGCATAGAGCTGCGCGTTTGGCACGTGGATTTCATAGGCCAGCTCACCAGAAAAGCTCACGCCCATGACAATGGCGGGGGCGATGCCGATAAAGGCCTCTCTCACGGACAACCATGGAAAAGCCGTCGAGGACCAATCAAGACGGCTGACCTCTTGCAGCACATCCCGCGCTTTTGGTCCCGCGAGAACGAGAATTGTGTAATCATTGGTCAGAGACCGGATCTGCACATCTTCATCCCGGCGCAGATGTAGCCTCAGCCAGTCCATATCGTGCCATTCCGCGGCAGCGGCGGAGCCATACCATACGCGCCCGTCTTGAAGATTTGCCACGGTTGCTTCTGCTTTGATCATGCCATGATGGTTGAGCAAATATCCCAGACCGACACGGCCCTGGCGCTTGGGCACAGCCCCGCAGAACATGCGATCGAGGAAGTCATGCACATCTCTGCCGGTCAATTCGTAGCGGTTAAAGCCATTGACCTCGGATAGACCCACGGCATGTTGCACGGCATCGACCTCGGCCGCGACAACGTCAAACACCTCGTTAAATCGAAAGCTGTGTGTTTCGGTGAAGTCTTTAGAAGGTTTGTAAAAATCCGCGCGTTCCCAACCGTTTACCACCGTGAACTCAGCGCCCTCCGCGGCCAGGACGGGCGTCAGAGGCGTTGTTTTCATCGGCCGGCCGGCAGGGCGATGCTCATGCGGGAAGTGAAACCGGAATTCATTTTGATAGTCTTCGATGGCCTTCAGGGCGCAGAGCTCGACATTGCCATGGGCCGTGAAACGGCGCGGATCAATGACCCAAGTGTCATAGCAGGCTTCACCATGCACGATCTGTTGCGCCAGCAACCAGCCATGCCCTCCGCCTTCGCCGAGCCCCGCGCGCAAACCGATGATGCAGAACGCGTTGCGCTTGCCTGGGATGGGCCCCACCAGTGGGGCGCCATCAATCGTGTAGGTGATCGGACCATTCACAACCGTATGAATGCCCACATCCATCAGGGCGGGCATACGAGCGAATGCGCCTTCCAGCACATCGGTCACGCGGTCTAGATCATCAGGGCAGAGCGCATTTACAAAATTCGGGTCAATGCCATCCATGCCCCATGTGCGGCAGTCTTGCTCGTAAAACCCGACCAAGAGCCCCTGCTTTTCCTGACGGCAGTAGTAATCCGAGATGGGGCATCGCAGGAGCGGCATGCGATGGCCAGCATCTATGATGCCTTGAATTGGCTCGGTGAGAAAATATTGATGCTCCATCGACATCACCGGGTGATGGACCCCCATCATTTCACCCACTTCATTCACGCGGTAGCCACAGGCATTCACGACGACCTCACAGTCGATGTCGCCTTTCTCGGTGTGCACAGTCCAGGTATCATCTTTGTGCTGCGTCAGGCTGGTAACGGGGCAGTTCCGATACACCTCCGCGCCTGCTTTGCGGGCCCGTCTGGCAAGCGCTTGGCAGAGCTGCGCGGGGTCAATATCGCCATCGAGCGGATCCCACAGGCCGCCCACAAGGTTATCTGTCGAGATCAGGGGATGTCGGCGGGCGCATTCGTCCGCATCGATCACCTCAAAATGCACGTCCATGCCCCGCGCCATGGAGGCAAAATGCCGATAGCCGTCCATTTGGGCATCCGTATTGGCCAGCCGTATGCCGCCATCGCCGTGATGGTAATTGATCGGATACTCAGGATCATCCGCCAACTCTTTGTAAAGATTTATCGAATGGGTTTTCAGCCCGACCATCGTTTGGTTCATGCCGAAATTCGTGACCTGCGCTGCCGAGTGCCATGTCGTGCCCGAGGTCAGCTCATTGCGTTCCACCAAAACCACATCGGTCCAACCCTCCTGCGTGAGGTGATACAGCGTGGAACATCCGGCAATACCGCCACCGATCACCACGCACCGTGTTTGCGTCTTCATGGGCTTACTCCTGAGTGCATGGTGTCAAAGGGCGGGTTTCTTGCCCGTTGGTCAATGAGCAGGATGGCTCAGTTGTTATTTTCCTAAAAGAGTTTCGAAAAAATCTTATGTAATCGAAATTATCTTGCTCAAAGAGGTGACTTGCCTGCTCATGAGGCCACCCACGGTGAAAGGCAGACCAACCCCTCATGTCGGCACGAAGAGCACGCAGATCAGGCCGCAAGGAGAGATTGGCCAAACATGCCGCGCCGCCAGCCGTGAATCCTGCACCGCCCGGACAGCGCGGTGGCGTCTACCGGCCTTTGAGTGAGGCAAATCTACAGGGCATCTATGAAACGGCTGTGCGCCTGTTGTCAGAGCTGGGTATGGGCGAGGTTCCGCAGCGTTTATGGGATGTGTTGAGCGAGAGCGGGGCGCAAGATCTGGGCAATCAGCGGCTCGGGCTGCCCCGAGACATGGTGGAACGCGCGATTGAGCTTGCTCCAAAGGCGTTTCCCCTCCATGGGCGCGATCCCAAGCGCACGATCCAGATTGGCGGGGATCGTGTTCATTTCGGCACGGGCGGCGCGGCCGTTCAGACATTGGACATGGACACCGGGCTCTATCGCGCGTCGACGCTGGCAGATCTGCATAACTTCACCCGGCTGCAAGACGCCCTGACGAATGTCAGTTGGTTCACGCGCTGCTGCATCGCGACGGATGTGGCGGGGGAATTAGATCTGGATGTGAACACCGCCTACGCCTTGATGCGCAACACCACCAAACCGGTGGCCACGGCCTTCACGCTGGCCGAGCATGTCGCGCCTCTGGTTGAGATGTTTGATATCGCCGCAGGCGGGCCCGGAGAATTTGCCAAGCGCCCATTTGTGAAGGCTCATATCAGCCCTGTGATTTCGCCCATGCGGTTCGGGGAAGACGCCGTGGACGTGACCTTTGCCTGCCTGGAGCACAACATCCCCGTTTCTTGCATCACCGCCGCCCAGGCCGGCGCGACGGCCCCTGCGACGCTGGCGGGGTTCTTGGCGCAGTCCTTGGCGGAAACGCTGGCAAGCCTTGTGATGGTCAACACGATCAAGCCTGGCCATCCCATGGTGTTTTCCAACTGGCCGCTGGTGATTGACCTGCGCACCGGTGCCTTTGCCGGGGGCGGGGGGGAGATCGCCGTGTTGAACGCGGCATCGGCCCAGGTGTCAAACTGGCTCGGCCTTCCCTCTGGCGTAGCCGCGTCGATGACAGACGCCAAGGCGATCGATGCTCAATACGGGGTTGAAAAGGGGATGACGTCACTTGCGGCAGCATTGTCAGGGGCCAATCTGATTTACGAAAGCTCCGGCATGACCGCCTCGCTCTTGGGGGCAAGCTTTGAAGCCTTTGTGCTGGATGATGAAATGCACTCACTGTCGTACCGGGCGCTCAGGGGCGTGGAAGTGACGGCAGAAAACCTGGGCTTTGACGCGATCTGTGACGCTGTTCTGGGGGAAGGGCATTTCCTGGGTGGAGATCAAACGCTCGGTGCTATGGAGCGGGATTACTTCTACCCGTTGCTCGCTGATCGGGATAACCCCAAAACCTGGGCGGACAATGGGGCACCGGATGCCTGGACGCGGGCAAAACAGCGTGCGCATGAAATCTTGGCCGAGCACCAGCCGGAGTATCTCACCCCAGATCAGGATCGCGCCATTCGAGAGCGGATTGACATTCTGATCTAGCGCGCATCAATGCTCATTTTCTTGCATAACTTTCGTCAGGAGCACCTACTGTAAGCTTGTACGATGATTTGCAGACGAGAGCGCCATGCCCAAGATTTACACAGGGGGCTGTTTGTGCGGCAGCATCCGGTTTGAGGCCGTAGGCCCCGCAGAGTTCCCCCACACGTGTTCCTGCACGATGTGCCAACGCCATTCCGGCGCCTTGACCGTCGCGTGGGTCGAATTTCCCAAGGACGCTGTCCGCTGGACAGGGCCGGGCGGCGCACCGGCATTGTGGCGGTCTTCAGAGAAATCCAGTCGCGCGTTTTGCCCAACCTGCGGCTCTACCATTGGCGCGGTGGATGATGCGCCGGTGATCGCGCTTGTCTTAGGCATTTTCGACAAACCTGGCGCGGCGGCGCTCCGACCGACGTCTCATTCTTACCGCTCAAAACGTCCCAAATGGTGGCGCGTGACCACAGACGCATAGATTTTCACTGGAAAATCGAGGAATTTCAGGCTTTTGTTCTCACCATGACTGCAGGGAGGCCGCTATGAGTACGTCCGGGCCGGACTTCACCATCGGCATTGAAGAAGAGTATCTTTTGGTCGATCGGGACAGCCTTGATCTGGCCGAGGCGCCTGAGGCGTTGATGGACGCGTGCCAGTCTGAGCTTGAAGACCAAGTCGCCCCCGAATTTCTGAAATGTCAGATTGAAATTGGCACCAAGGTCTGTGCGACCGTGGGGGATGCGCGAGAGGATCTCCGGCGGCTCCGCTCCTGCGTGGCCAAGCATGCCGCTCAGTACAATCTGGCGCCGATTGCCGCCTCCTGCCATCCGTTCTCAGACTGGCGCAACCAGGCCCACACGCGAAAAGAGCGGTACCAAAACTTGCAATATGACCTCCAGGGCGTGGTGGAGCGCATGCTGATCTGCGGCATGCATGTGCATGTCGGCGTCAAAGACCCAGATCGGCGGATCGATTTGATGACCCAGCTGACGTATTTTTTGCCGCATCTGCTGGCGCTCAGCTGCTCATCGCCTTTTTGGCAAGGGCGGGATACCGGGCTGGACAGTTACCGCCTGACTGTCTTTGACAATCTGCCACGCACCGGCCTGCCGCCGCATATGAACAGCTTTTCCGAATTCGAACGCTCTGTGACCATATTGGTCGATCTGGGCGTGATCGAGGACAGCTCAAAAATCTGGTGGGATCTGCGCCCGTCCTCCAAGTTTCCAACGCTGGAGACACGGATTTGCGATGTGCAGCCCAGTCTTGAAGATACGCTGACCCTGGCGGCAGTGATCCAAGCCCTCGTGCGGATGCTTGACCGTTTGGCCAAAAAGAACCAACGCTGGCGGACCTATGATCGCTTCCTGGTGGCTGAAAACCGATGGCGCGCGCAGCGGTACGGAACAAGCAAGGGGCTGATTGATCTGGGGCAGCGCAAGATTGTCTCCATGTCGGATTTGATGAAAGAAATCATGGAGCTGATCGAGGAAGACGCAGAGGCCTGCGGCTCACTCAAAGAGGTTGAGCGGATACATCAGATGGCTGGGGAGACCAGTTCGTCCAGACAAAGGGCCGTTTATGAACACGCCATTGCCTCTGGCTTGGACAGAGATGCGGCCCTACGTGCAATTGTACAGCATCTGGTCGTGGAATTTCACCGCGATCTGTAAAACGCCCAGCCACACAGTCACCCAGTCGCCCAGATATCCATGGACTTCCTGCGGACCATTGATCACTTTGCCATCTTGAGATAGCTGCACCTCGGCATTCGCCCCCTAAAGGAGCCCACCCATGCGCATCGGACTTTACCCTGGCACGTTTGATCCCATCACCTTGGGGCACGCCGATATCATCCGCCGCGCGACCTCTCTGGTGGATCGATTGGTCTTGGGCGTGGCCATCAATCGCGACAAGGGGCCGCTGTTTAGCGTGGAAGAGCGTGTCGGTATGGTGGAAGCCGAAGCGTCGAAGATCGTGCAAGGGACCGGTACAGAGCTGATCGTACACCCATTTGAAAACTTGCTGATCGATTGCGCACGTGACGTGCATGCATCCATCATCATCCGTGGTTTGCGCGCCGTGGCAGACTTTGAATACGAGTTTCAGATGGTCGGCATGAACCGTGTTCTCGATGATACGGTTGAGACAGTGTTCTTGATGGCCGATGCACATCATCAGGCCATCGCGTCAAAACTCGTCAAAGAGATTGCCCGTTTGGGTGGGGACGTCAGCAAATTCGTGACCAACGACGTGCACCGTGCACTTATGGAGAAGCTGGAAAAAGCGAGCTTTGACCAGGCTGAGTGAGCCGAGGGCCAAAGGGTATTATCGCCAGAACTTCAACCATTCGATCAGCTCCAGCAACTTGCGTGACAGAAAGAGAGTGTTGTCCCAATCGTAGCTGTAGGCATCTATGGTCAGCGCGGTAACAATTGCGAAGCCAAGTAAGAGTGCAAGCTGATTGGTCATGATGGGCGGGGGTATGCCAAAGCCTTGCGCGAGGCGCAATCTCTGTCATGCAGGCCGGTTCAGGCTGTGCAGCGCTGTCGATAAGTCGCCATACCCTGTGTACCGATACTCAAAGTCGAGCCCCAACCGTTCCGCGCAGCGTTTCGCCTGATCAAGAAGCGCCGCGTTTTCCGTCTGCGCCTGATAGACAACCTTGGTGTAATTTCCAAAAAGCATGTCACGGAGTTGCGGGTATCGGTCAAGTCCCATCGGTTTCCAGACAAACGCGTCGAATTGTTTGACCAGAAAATCCGTCAGAAAAAAGGATGTGATATCGTCCTCTCCGCGCGCAGCGAAGGCATCATTGCCCTCAAAGAACGAATAGCAATGCGGACCTGCAATCATTTCCACACCGAGCTCCGCGCATTTCGCCTGCAAGAGACCGCCTGTTCCGCAATCGGCATAAACAACAAATATCTTTGAGAATGCGCCGTCATGCTTGCGCACGGTGGCTTCTACCGCGTCGACGATCTTTTCAGGGTAAAGATGATATTTGGCCGGCAGACACTGCAAGACCATGTGGTCCCAGCCATTCAATCTCCGAAGAGCAAGGATCTCTCTGGCCAAGGCCCCGCACGCGATGAGCAAAATCTGTTCCGGCGTGGTCGTCTCCAAGCCGTTTTCAATCACGATGCCATCGCTCATGTCATGCGGGGCCCCGCGTGAGATCAGCCAGCCGCCAGTTGGTTGTGCTTGCGACCGACAAGTTCTTTTGCCGTTTCCACGGCCACAGCCGCATCACGACAATAGGCATCAGCTCCGATTGCTTTGCCGAACTCTTCGTTCAGCGGCGCACCACCGACCAAGACGATGTAGTCATCGCGGATGCCCTGTTCGACCATCGTATCGATAACAACCTTCATGTAGGGCATGGTGGTCGTCAAAAGCGCGGACATGCCCAGAATGTCGGGTTCCTCGTTTTCGATCGCTTCGAGGTAGTTCTCAACCGGGTTGTTGATGCCGAGGTCCACAACTTCAAAACCGGCGCCTTCCATCATCATGGACACGAGGTTTTTGCCGATATCGTGGATGTCCCCCTTCACGGTGCCGATCACCATTTTGCCAACCCGCGGAGCACCGGTTTCGGCCAGCAATGGCTTGAGAATGGCCATGCCGCCCTTCATCGCGTTGGCCGCCAGCAGAACCTCAGGAACGAAAAGAATGCCGTCGCGGAAGTCTTTGCCGACGATTGTCATGCCGCCCACAAGCGCCTCGGTAAGGATTTGGTATGGCATCCACTCGCGCTCAAGCAGGATGTTGACGCCTTCTTCGATCTCTTCTTTGAGACCGTCATACAGGTCGTCGAACATCTGTTGCACAAGCTCTTCGTCATCAAGCTCGGACAGGATGATGTCGTCTTCTTCGTCGGACATTTGGAAACTCCCTGAATTCGCGGCGCCGCCTGGGCACGTGGCTCTTATTTGAGCTATGTCGCTTTTGTCGCATAAGCACTTTTCAAATAACGACATCGCCCGTTCCCGATCCGACTTTTACAGCGGATTATTTCGAAAGTGACGCGAAAACTATTCATGTAAGCCATGAGGTTATTGCAATTGTTCCTGTTTTGTTCTTATCTTGGAGCATGGACATGGAAAACACGATCAATCCGCGCATGCGTCATGTCGGTCGCGGCGCTGTCAGCAACAGGGCAGGGCGGTTTGAGGGCGCGCGCATCGTCTATGAAAGTGATGGCTGGGA
>CAKZYL010000139.1 GCA_937884705.1 uncultured Roseovarius sp.
GGGATTTCATGCCGACAAAGCGGCCTTCGACCAGATCCAGCCGCCCGATGCCGTGTTTTCCGCCCAGTTCGTTGAGCTTGGTCAGCAATTCCGCAGGGCTCAGTGTTTCGTCATTCACGCTGACCGCGTCACCCCTCTCAAATCCAACTTCGATAAATTCGGGCGTGTTTGGTGCGTCTTCGGGATGGGTTGTCCGCTGATAGACATAGTCCGGGGCCATGTCCGCGGGATCTTCGAGGACCTTCCCTTCGGAAGAGGTGTGCAGCAGGTTTGCATCCACTGAAAACGGCGCCTCGCCACGTTTGTCCTTGGCTATCGGGATCTGGTGCTCTTCGGCAAAGCCGATGAGCTTTGTCCGGCTGCTCAGATCCCAAAGCCGCCAGGGTGCGATCACCTTGATGTCTGGATTCAAAGCGTAGGCGGCGAGTTCAAACCGGACCTGATCATTGCCTTTGCCCGTTGCGCCGTGGGCCACGGCATCAGCGCCCGTTTCGGCGGCAATCTCAACCAAGCGTTTCGAGATCAGAGGGCGGGCAATGGAGGTGCCCAGAAGGTAGAGGCCTTCATAGACCGCATTGGCGCGGAACATCGGGAAGACAAAGTCGCGCACAAACTCTTCGCGGATGTCTTCGATGTAGATGTTCTCTGGGGCGATGCCCAAGAGCTCAGCCTTCTTGCGGGCAGGCTCAAGCTCTTCTCCCTGACCAAGATCAGCCGTAAATGTCACCACCTCACACCCGTATTCGGTTTGCAACCATTTCAGAATGATCGAGGTATCAAGACCTCCGGAATAGGCCAGAACGACTTTTTTCGGCGTGAACATCGGTGCTTCCTTGACGCGACTCATGGGTTATCGGGCGATTATCGGCTTTTGCAACAGGGGGCAACCTGTGGCACCACGGGCACTTGCACGCGCACAAACATTCGGACAAGCATGCGCGCATGACTGATTTTCGCAACTCCGCCCAGGCCGCAGAGGCCCTCATGCGCGACGTGTTTGACCCCACGCCGCTGCAACGAAATGACCATTTGTCGGAGAGATATGGTGCGGAGATTTACCTAAAGCGGGAAGATCTGTCTCCGGTGCGGTCTTACAAGCTGCGCGGCGCCTTCAACGCCATTCGCAAGCGTCTGGCAGCCGGCGATCCGCCGACCAGTTTTGTGGCCGCGAGTGCGGGCAATCACGCGCAGGGCGTGGCCTATATGTGCAAGCATTTCGGGCTGAATGGCGTGATCTTCATGCCTGTGACGACGCCCGAGCAGAAAATCATGAAGACCAAGACATTTGGCGGAGATCTCATCGAGGTGCGCATGATCGGCGACTACTTTGACGACACGCTCGCTGCAGCGCAGTCTTATTGTGCAAGCGTGTCGGGGCATTTCCTGTCGCCTTTCGACGACGAAGATGTGATTGAAGGGCAAGCGTCGGTCGGTGTTGAAATTGAGGCGCAGCTTGGTGTGCCCGATGTGATCGTGATGCCCGTCGGCGGGGGCGGACTGGCGTCGGGTGTCAGCAGTTTCTTTGGCGATAAATGCGCCTACGTTCTGGTCGAACCTGAAGGCGGCAAAAGCCTGGCCGAGGCCTATCGCGCGGGTCACCCATCGCGTCTGAACCATATTGATACATTTGCAGATGGTGCCGCGGTGGCTCAGATCGGGACCAAGACGTTTGAACGGTTAAAGCATCTGGGGCCGGATGTGGCCCACGCGGTCAGCGAAAACCGGTTGTGCACCACGATGATCGAGATGCTGAATGTGGAAGGGTTCGTTCTGGAACCTGCAGGGGCATTGGCCATCGATGTGCTCAAGGACATCGAGCACGAGATCAAGGGCAAGACGGTTGTCTGTGTGTCATCGGGCGGCAATTTTGATTTTGAACGCTTGCCTGAGGTAAAAGAACGATCGCTGCGATCCTCTGGCAATAAGAAGTACTACATTCTTCGGATGCCCCAGCGCCCCGGCGCTTTGAAAGACTTCCTCAATATGCTTGGGCCGGATGATGATATATCGCGGTTTGAGTATCTGAAGAAATCTGCGCGCAATTTCGGGTCTATCCTCCTCGGGATTGAGTCCGGGACGCCGGAAAACTTCGCAAAAATTGAGTCAAAAATGGTGGCCTCAGGCTATGATTTCCGGGACATCACCGATGATGACATCCTTTCAGGGTTCCTGATTTAAGCGGCCGCGTTGCTGGGCAGCGCGTTTTCAAACGCCTCAATGGATGCGTGGTAGCACGTGACGATTGCCGGGCGATCAATGCCGTGCACGTCTCCTTGGCGGGCCATGTCTTCGCCAACGCGACACATTTCCGCAAACGTTTTGAGGCCCAAGTTTAGAGCCGATCCCTTCAGGAAATGTAACTTGGCCTCAAGCTCTTGCGCGGTCATCTCATCTGTGATCGTGTCAATCTCTTCATTGACCTCATCAAGAAACATTTCCACGACTTCCAGAAAATCTTCTGCCCCTACTTCGTCTCTCAATTCTGATACCCGATCCCAATCAATCATGGCTCTGCTCCTGTCGCTGTTGAACAGAGCTTAGAGGATGAGCCTTAACCCCAGGTTGAATGGTTGCAGAGAATTTTAGCTTTTTTCTATGTTTAACAGGTCTTTAGGTATCCGGCACTAGGCATGTACGACCCTGCGAAAGCACAACCCATTGGCTTTAGACGAGACCGATACATTGGACGGTACGAGCGCGACAGCGACATTTTCAAAAACTGTGCTGGTTGTTGATGACAGCCGAGCGCAGCGAAAGATGGTTTGCAAGCTCATGGAGCGTCAAGGCTACGCCGTTCTGGAGGCGGAGTCGGGGCTTGCAGCGCTAGAGTTGTGCCGTGATCAAATTCCCGATCTGGTTTTGAGTGACTGGATGATGCCGGGCATGGATGGTTTGGAATTCTGCGAAGCGTTTCGCCAACTGCCCCGAGATCGCTATGGCTATTTCATCCTGCTAACATCTCGCGGTGACAAAGAGGATGTGACCCGCGCCTTTGATGCAGGTGCCGACGACTTTCTGACAAAGCCGGTGAATGTTCATGAGCTTGGCGTGCGTATCCGCGCCGGAGAGCGTATCTTCACCATGGAGCAAGAGCTCAACGACAAAAATCGCATCATTCACGCCACTTTGGATGAGCTGCAATCCGTTCATGACGGGATCAACCGTGATCTTATAGAAGCGCGGAAATTGCAGAGCTCGTTGGTCCGGGATCGCTACCGGGATATGGGGCGGGCCAAAATCTCGTTGATGTTGCGATCAAGCGGGCATGTGGGCGGTGATCTTGTGGGCATGTTTCCCATCGACGATGACCGGGTTGGCATCTACGGCATCGACGTGTCCGGTCACGGGATCAGCTCTGCCCTGATGACGGCGCGGTTGGCCGGGTTTTTGACGGCCGGAGTGCCGGATCAAAACATCGCGCTGACGAAGAACAAGAAAGGGCACTATTGCCCGCGCGATCCAAAAGAGACAATGGCGCTTCTCAATGAACGGATCATCAATGAGATCGACACAGAGCTCTACTTCACCATGCTTCTGGCGATTTTCAATCAGACCACGGGAGAGCTTGTCTTCACCCAGGCTGGGCATCCGAGCCCCTTTGTACAAAGAGCGTCAGGATGCGTTGAGATTGTCGGATCTGGTGGGCTGCCCGTCGGCTTGATTGAGACTGCGGAATTCGACCAATGCGCGACAATGCTTCGCCCCGGTGACAGGTTTCTGATTCATTCAGACGGCATCACGGAATGCAGCAAACCAACGGGTGAGCTTTACGGTGATGACGGCCTGAGCCTATCCCTGGCGCGGCACAAGGATGTGCATGGGCAGGCATGTTTGGATGCGTTGCTGGACGACATGGTGAAGTTTAGCGGTTGCGCCGAATTTGACGATGATGTTTCAACAGTGCTTTTGGAGTTTACAGCGTCCTGATGTATTCTCGGACAAAGTGGCGATCCCCCGGATTGCCTAGGGCTTCTGCCGCAACTTGCGGGGATATCCAAAGATCCGTGTGGCCTGCTTCCGTCGGTGGTCCGATCCGGCGGACTGGATGCGCCGCGTAGATGATGCAGAGCTTTTCGGCCATGCGATCATATTCGGGCATGTAGACATAACGACGGAATGCGCCGATCCTGCGCGGGGCTGCAATCGTCCACCCGGTTTCTTCCAGCACTTCGCGATAAAGCGCGCGCAAATTCGGCTCACCCGGATCGACGCCGCCACCGGGCAGTTGTAGTTCGTTGTCGGGCTCGCCTTGAAACGTCACCAATAGATCGCCGTCCCTCGGCAAGATCGCATAAACGCCCAAGCGCCTTCGATAGCGCACGTCTCTTTGCGGAGGATCTCCTAGTCGTATGATCATGGGTGGTCTCTTGGATCGATGGCGTCTTGGCTTATATACTCGCGATACGCCAAATTGACGGCTAAGGAAACTCCATGACCTTTGGACAGAAAATCGCGTGGGATGATACGATCCTGCCCTTCCAACTTGATGCCTCTGACACGCGCGGCCGGATTGCGCGGCTTGATGGTGTTTTGGGTGGTATACTCAAGCAGCATGACTATCCGCCAGCCGTGGAGGCTTTGGTGGCCGAGGTCGCCCTGCTGACCGCGCTGAT
Source organism: uncultured Roseovarius sp. (assembly GCA_937884705.1). GTDB lineage: Bacteria > Pseudomonadota > Alphaproteobacteria > Rhodobacterales > Rhodobacteraceae > Roseovarius. The sequence goes on from CAKZYL010000139.1 coordinate 4,614, forward strand.
CGGGCAAACGATCGGGCTGCGGTGGAAGCTGTCGCTGCAGGTGCAGACCAAGGGCGCTGTGCGTATGATCGCGTCTGATTACTTTGCGCCGCAGAATGAAAACGATGTCGCAAAGATACGCGCCTATGCGAGCTTTGATCCCGAGCGGGTCACCGATGGCGCGCCGTTTGATCAGCTGGGTGAAGGGTACTTTGCCGTTCTGATTGATCAAGGCCCAGGAACCGACCCTTATCAGGGGATCACACCCATTGCGGGCGACAGCATCAGCGCCTGCGCGGAAGCCTATTTTGCCCAGTCAGAGCAGCTGCCCACCCGCTTTGCTTTGAGCTTTGGTAGATCCACCGAGGCAGGGGGATCCGAGCACTGGCGCGCGGGTGGGTTCATGTTGCAACACATGCCCAAAGCCTCGCCCGAAATGCAGGGCGGTGGGTCTGGTGAGGGCGGGCTGCTCGTTGCGTCTGATATCTTGCATGAGGACGATGCCGAGAACTGGAACCGGGTGAATATCCTGCTCGATACGGTTGAGGATCTGGAGCTTGTCGGGCCCGCGGTGCCGCCGACGGACTTGTTGGTCCGGCTCTTCCACGAGGAAAGCCCGCGTGTGTTCGATGCGCAGCCCGTGCGGTTTGGATGTACCTGCTCAGAAGAGCGCGTGCGCCAAAGCCTGAGTATTTACTCGGCCAAGGACATTCGCACGATGATCACGGCCGACGGTGTCGTGACTGCGGATTGTCAATTCTGCGGCGCGCATTACAGCCTTGATCCAAAAACGTTAGGGTTCGACGCGGTCGCGCCTGAGGCCGATGACAGCTGATATTGAGCACAGACTGAAGGGGGCACTCGGGCGCTTGTCAGGTGCCTCTTCTGACTATGATCTCAATCCCGATGTGTTTCTGCCGGAAGGGCGAAAGCTGCGCCCGGCTGGCGTGTTGGTGCCGGTACGCATGATGGGCGGGGAGGCGCGGCTTTACCTGACGAAGCGATCGTCGGCGCTAAAGCACCATCCAGGGCAGATCTCCTTTCCTGGGGGCAAGCAAGATGAGGGTGACGCCACGATCATTGACACGGCGCTGCGCGAGGCCAAAGAAGAAACCGGCCTTGCGTCCGAGCGGGTCCGCGTGATTGGAACGGTGCCGTCGCATGAGACTGTCACGTCGTTTCAGGTCACGCCCGTTGTGGGTTTGATTGAAGGCCCGTTTTCCCCAGTTGCAGAGCCGGGTGAAGTGGAAGAAGTGTTTCATGTCCCGCTCTTGCATGTGCTCGCATCCGAAAATTTCAGCGTGCAGTATCGGCGGTTTCGCGGGATGCGCAGACACTATTACACTGTCCCCTACGGCCCCTATTACATCTGGGGCGCAACGGCGCGTATTCTCAGGGCGCTGACCGATGGGTGGAGTGCGTCGTGAAAATCACAGGGGACTGGCTGACGTCTGCATCGTCGCAAGCTGTGATGCAGATGCTGCAGGACGCGGAGCATGCGGCCTATTTTGTCGGGGGCTGTGTGCGCAATGCCCTTTTGCAGCATCCAGTTTCAGACATCGACATCTCAACCGATGCGGTGCCGGAAGAGGTGGTGCAGATCGCTGAGGGTGCGGGCCATCGCGCGATACCGACCGGCATTGATCACGGGACCATCACCGTCGTGGTGAACGAGATCGCCCATGAGATCACGACCTTTCGCAAGGATGTCGCCACAGACGGCCGCCGCGCCACGGTGGCGTTTTCAAAAGACATAACCGATGACGCATTGCGGCGGGATTTCACAATGAACGCGCTTTATGCGGATGCGGAAGGCACTGTAATCGACCCGCTTGGCGGCCTCGAAGATTTGCACGCCCGTCGCGTGAGGTTCATTGAAGATCCAGCCATCCGGATTCGCGAAGACTATCTTCGAATTTTGCGCTTCTTCCGCTTTCACGCCTGGTTTGGCGATCCGGCAGATGGCCTGGATGCGGACGGATTGGCGGCGTGCGCTGAGTTAACCGATGGCATGAGCCGCCTTTCAAAGGAACGCATTGGAGCTGAAATGACCAAGCTTTTGGCAGCCCCCGACCCCGCGCCATCCGTCGCCGCTATGCGAACTGCGGGCGTGTTGGCTCGTGTTTTGCCAGGCGCTGATGATAGGTTTCTTGCGCCGCTCGTACACTTTGAGGCGCACTCAGAGGGCGACGTGCCACCAGCATACCAAAGACGTCTGGCGGTGCTCGGCGGAAAGGACGTTGCGGACAACCTGCGATTATCAAAGACAGATGCGCGCCACCTAGATCTGCTGCGCGAAGAAATGGGGAAAATGACACCTGCCAAAGAACTGGGCTATCGCCACGGCGCGGCCCTTGGTCTGGACGTTTTTCTCCTGCGCGCGACGATGTCGAACATGCCCCCATCCGATAAGGATCTCCAAGATCTTGCTGCCGGCGCAAATGCCGTCTTTCCAGTAAAAGCGGCCGATCTTATGCCCGACTACGAGGGGCCTGCCCTGGGGCAAAAGCTCACTGATTTAGAGACCACCTGGATTGCATCTGGTTTTGCTCTCACCGCACGCGAGTTGCTCGGCTAACCCAGTCGTAATTGCTTCATTTGACTTTTGCCGTCGGGTGATCCATGTACACGGCATCCACCAAGGGGGAATACACGATGTATCGCGGGATCTGGCTTACTTAAGCGCTTTGGCCGTCTGAGCCTTGATGACCCGCGCGCCGAAAGTCGCGTGACTTTTTGCATATTCGCATCAGGATTTCCCCAATGTTCAAATTCTTTGAAAACCTTGTCGACCCCTATGTCGCCTATGAAGATACGGATACGCCTCCGACGCGGCTCTGGCCGTTCATGCGCGAATACTTGGTCCCGTTCAAAAAGGTTCTCATCGCCACGGCGATCATGTCTATCCTGGTTGCGTCGGTGGAGGTTTGGCTAATCTACTACATGGGTCTGGTGGTGGACCGGCTGAGCGGTGATCCAGAGACTGTTATTCAGGAATATGGTCTGGAATTTCTGCTGGTCGCGATTTTCATCCTGATATTGCGGCCCCTGTTTCAGGCTGTTGATGTGGCGCTTTTGAACAACGCGGTGCTTCCCAACCTTGGCACATTGATCCGCTGGCGCGCGCACAAGCATGTTTTGCGCCAATCGGTGGGCTGGTTTGAAAACGATTTTGCCGGGCGAATCGCCAACCGCATCATGCAAACGCCTCCTGCAGCCGGCGACGCCGTGTTTCAGGTGTTCGATGCGATTGCATTTTCCTTGGCCTATGTCGTGGGCGCTGTGATCTTGCTGTCCGATGCGGATCCGCGCCTTGCCCTGCCTTTGGTGATCTGGCTCGTGCTTTACGGGTGCCTCGTGCGCTGGACGCTGACACGCGTGGGCCCAGCATCCAAAGCGTCATCTGATGCGCGTTCCTTGGTGACGGGTCGGGTGGTCGATGCCTACACCAACATCCATTCGGTGAAGCTCTTTGCGCATCATGACAGTGAGATTGCCTACGCAAAGGAGGCGATTGAGCACACACGCAAGACCTTCCAAAAAGAGATGCGCATTTTTACCGTAATGGATTTGTCGCTTGTGACGCTCAACGGTCTTTTGATCGTGGGTGTCGTAGGCTGGGCGTTTCTGCTGTGGATGCAAGGCACCGCCTCCGTCGGTGCTGTTGCCGCCGCCACGGCGCTGACACTGCGGCTCAATGCAATGACCGGCTGGATCATGTGGGCGCTCTCGACGTTTTTCCGCGAACTGGGTGTTGTCGCTGAAGGCATGGAAACCATCGCGCAGCCCATCGACCTGGTTGATGACAAAGACGCCAAACCGCTGAAGATGGGAAAGGGAGAGATTAGGATTGATCATGTTTCACACCATTACGGGCGTGAGGCGGGAGGTCTTGATCAGATTGCGCTCACCATCAAACCGGGCGAAAAGATTGGCCTGGTGGGCCGGTCAGGTGCTGGGAAATCCACACTCGTGAAACTGCTCTTGCGGTTCTACGATGTGGAGAAAGGCCAGATCCTGATCGACGATCAGAACATATCCCGCGTCACGCAGGAAAGTTTGCGCCAGCAGATCGGCATGGTTCAGCAAGACAGCTCTCTGCTGCACCGCTCTGTGCGCGAGAACATCCTTTACGGCGCGCCCCATGCCACGGAGGACGAGATGATCGCCGCAGCCATCAAGGCTGAGGCGCATGATTTTATCCTCGATCTCGAAGATCCCCAAGGGCGCACAGGCTATGATGCCCATGTGGGTGAACGGGGTGTGAAGTTGTCTGGCGGTCAACGGCAAAGGATCACGCTGGCCCGTGCCGTGCTGAAAGACGCACCGATTCTGCTTTTGGATGAGGCCACAAGTGCGCTGGATAGCGAGGTTGAGGCCGCCATTCAGCAGACACTCTACGGCATGATGCAGGGCAAAACGGTGATTGCGATCGCGCACCGGCTGTCGACCATCGCGCAGATGGACCGGATTATCGTCATGGATGCCGGACGCATCGTCGAGGATGGTACGCACGCGGAATTGCTCAATTTTGGCGGGCTTTACGCATCGTTTTGGGAGCGGCAATCGGGTGGGTTTCTACACGCTGATCAAGCGGCGGAGTGAGGGGTCGCAGGCTTTCCTCACGGTTGCTTGATCGATCTCATTTTTATGGAAAATCAACCGCAGCTTCGGTAAACACATAAAAAACATAGGGCAGGTGTTGATGCGGGCATTTAGAGTTTTGGCGATACTGCTTGTGGCGATCACAATCGCCGGCTGCAGCAAATCTAAGTTTCGAACATACAGTGGGCCAGAGGTCACCCGCGTGATCGTGGCCAAGGAAGACCGCCGGCTTTGGCTCATGCACAATGATGAAGTGTTGAAATCCTATCCGATGGAGCTTGGGTTTGCGCCCTCGGGGCACAAACAGTTTGAAGGGGATGGGAAAACGCCGGAAGGCACGTATTACATCGATCGGCGCAACCCCAACAGTTCATTCCACCTGTCGCTTGGGATCTCTTATCCGAATGCGCAAGATCGTGCATTTGCCAAAAAAGCCGGGAAATCACCGGGCGGAGACATCTTCATTCATGGACGGCCCAATGGACAGCCCAAGAAAGACGATCCGGATTGGACGTGGGGATGCATTTCGGTGAAGAACCGTCACATGGAATGGATTTATGCGATGGTGGATACCGGAACGCTGATTACGATCACGCCCTAAGACAACGGGTTCGTGGCAAAGGACCTGTTGGATCCAGTGACAAGCGTCCACCAGATCTTCCCGTTGGCCTCTTGAAACCATGAAAAGCCGAGGTCTGTTGCGTCGGGTGACAGTATCACCCGACGGGTGTTTTCATCGTCCATCCACGCGGCGAGGGTTTCCAGCTCTGTCTCATAAGTCTCAGAGATGTTCTCTCCGACCAACTGCCCGGCATATCCGACACGGCGAATGCGATCGATCGGAGAAGACCCGTCAGAGCCAAAATGCCAAGGGCGATTCTGCAGCGACATGTCTTGCGCATGCGTGGCCGCGGCGGCATTGAGTTGAGAGTTGAGCTCTAGAGGCGGCGCGCCCGCCGCTTCGCGCAGATTGTTGACCGAATCAAGCATGCGGAATTGCAGCGTCGCTGATTGACCAGGACGAATATTGTAAATCTTCGGCAATGGTTTGCCATCGGGGCCAAGCTGCGGAATGGATGGTCCGCCACAGGCAGACAGCGCCATAAGCGCAAGTACAGCAAAACCGAAATGTCGTCGCATCGTGAGACTCTTCTGCAAAACCAGCAGATTCCCGTGTAACTTGGGTTTGAAAAATGATCAAACCCGCAAAATGACTTTTGTTTGAATTGCGATGGCAAGAGAACACACGTATGTTTGATCGCAAATTGGGACATCTATTTTTCGCGGAGAGGACACGCCATGAAAAAATTTCAGACTGCCCTTAGCAGACGTTCGTTTCTCGCAGGCTCGGCTGCCGCGCTTGGCACGCCAGCTATCGCGCAAGACCTCAATAGCGCCACGCATATCGAGATGGAGAAGGATATCTCTGAATCTGTGCGCCGAAATATCTCCAGTTTTCGCGCTTTGGACTGGGAGCCTTACTTCTCTAACCTGAATAACGGCGCGATCCTTGTGGATACCCACTCAAGGGCATTGCACTATTGGGACGAGAACGGAGCGAATTACCGACTGTACCCAACCAGTGTGCCAATGACAGAGGAAATGACACGCCGCGGACGGACAAGCGTTGTGCGCAAAGTGGTCGGGCCATCCTGGCGCCCGACACCATCCATGCTTGAGCGCAATCCAGATTGGCCGCCCTATGTTGGGCCCGGGCCTGACAATCCGCTCGGTACGCACGCGCTTTATCTCAGCTGGACGTACTACCGCATCCACGGGACTCACGACACGCGCAAGATTGGGCGCCGTTCGTCTAATGGCTGCATCGGTCTTTACAACGAGCACATTGAAGACCTCTTCAGCCGGACAAATGTCGGCACTCAGGTGCTTCTGATCTAGCTTTGATGAGAGCTTAATCCTTCAAACGGGCGGCCCAAACGGTCGCCCGTTTTGGTATCGGCTTACTTTATCCACCCGTGCAGGTTGGTTTCGATGATACCCGTGAGCGCATCAATATGCGCATCATCATCATTGAGACAGGGGATATAGTGAAATTCTTCTCCGCCTGCTTCCTCAAAGCTTTCTTTTATCTCTTCGTTGATCTCTTCGAGCGTCTCAATGCAGTCGGCCGAGAAGGCCGGCGCAATCACCGCAATGTTCTTTTTGCCGTCTTCCTTTGCCAGGCGCGCAACTTCTTCCACAGTGTAAGGACGCAGCCATTCTTCAGGCCCAAAAACCGACTGGAACGTGGTCGTGATCTGCGTGTCGTCCCAGCCCAGCCTTTTTTGCAGGTATTTGGATGTTTCCATGCATTGGCAGTAGTAAGGATCGCCCTGCGTTGAATAGCGCTGTGGCATACCGTGATACGATACGACAAGCACGTCGGGCTTGTTTTCAATCTTAGCATACGCGCGCTCTACCGATTGCGCGAGCGCGTTGATGTATTCAGGGTTTTGGTAGTAAGGCTCAACGACCCGGGCGATGGGCTGCCACGTTTCTTCCATCAAGGCGCGGAAAAACTGATCGTTTGCCGTGGCAGATGTCGCGCCAGCATATTGCGGATAAAGCGGGAAAAACAGGATGCGGCTGCACCCTTGCTTGTAAAGTTCGCGCACCTTGGATTTCGTCGAGGGATTGCCGTATCGCATGCAGAAATCCACCACAATGCGACTTCCATATCGCCTTTGCAAAGAGTCTCGTAGCTTGTCGGTCTGATCCCGTGTGATTGTCATCAGAGGGCTTTCGCCCTTGTCTTCGTTCCAAATAGATTTGTAAGCCTCGCCACTGGTAAAGGGCCGCTTAGACAAAATGACCAGCTGAAGCAGCGGCTGCCACAGCCAAGGGCTGTAATCAATCACGCGCCGATCTGACAAAAACTCATTGAGATACCGCCGCATGGACCAGTAATCGTAATTGTCGGGCGTGCCCAGATTGGCCAGAAGAACGCCTACCTTCTCTTCAAGCTGGCCCGGAAAGCAGGCTTCTTCGATCAGGCCTTGGGTTTCTGGCGTGCTGGCATCGGGCATTTATGGGTGGCTTTCTCGCTATTGGTTCCTTCACAGAGATATTAGCCTTTTGGATAAGGTCAATCTCGTCGCGTTCTCTCTCAGTCACGCGCATTACCCTGGCGCGCTTCATGTGCTTACTGCAGAGGCCTAATGGATACCCATGGAGAAAGTGTCAATTAAAGACGCGGGCCTCGGTGATCACGCCATACGTGACAACCAATTGTTAACCAAGTTTTTGCAAACCTTAACGCGTTATGACGTCCGTTCTCCGATCCGCGTTGCGCCTTGTCTATCCGCCACGCTGCCTGACCTGTGATGCTCAGGTCGATGACGAATTTGGGCTCTGTGGCCCGTGCTGGCGTGATACCCCGTTTATCACTGGCCTTGTGTGTGATCATTGCGGTGTTCCCTTGCCCGGAGAGGATCACGGCGAGGCGGAGCTTTGCGATGAGTGTCTAAAAATCACCCGGCCTTGGTCGCACGGGCGAGCCGCTTTGATTTACAAAGATCTGGGTCGCAAGCTCGTCTTATCATTGAAGCATGGGGATCGCGCGGATCTGGCAAAACCAGCGGCCAAGTGGCTTGCCCGCGTTGCAACACCGCTTCTGCGCCAAGATACGCTTGTCGTGCCGGTGCCGTTGCATTGGTCGCGCATGCTCAAGCGGCGCTACAATCAATCTGCTGTTCTGGCGGATGCGTTTGCCAAGCACCTGCACCTTGAGTATTGCCCCGACCTGTTGCTTCGTTCTCGACGCACGCAATCTCTGGATGGTTTAAACTTTCAAGAGCGGTTTGCCATGACGAACGGGGCGATGCGACCCAATCCAAGGCACGCTCATCTGATCAAAGACCGGTCAATTCTCCTGATTGACGATGTAATGACAGCAGGCGCGACATTTTCGGCATCAACTCAAGCTGCCTATGCGGCGGGCGCGAGAGAGGTTTGCGTTCTGGCACTGGCGCGCGTGGCAAAGGACACCTAAATAAGCCGGGTAGCAAGAATAGTTTGAGGCACGCCATGCAACCCGTCGAAATGTATACCTCCCCGCTATGCGGATTTTGCCACGCCGCAAAACGGCTCCTGAACAAAAAAGGCGTGAGCTTTTCCGAGATCAACGTGCTGGCGAACCCAAATCGCAAGCAAGAGATGATCCAAAGAGCGAATGGAGGCCGAACCGTGCCTCAGATCTTTATTGGCGGCACACATGTTGGCGGATGCGACGATCTCTATGCACTTGAGCAATCGGGAAAACTGGATCCGCTTCTCTCCGCATGAAGGTTGCGCTGATCCAGCTTAACGGCAGCGACAGCCCCCAGGAAAACAGTCAAAGTGTGTGCACCTTTTTTGATGAGGCCGTCCGACACGGCGCGGACTTCATCCTGACACCGGAAGTGACCAATTGCGTTTCGACCAGTAGGTCGCATCAAGAGAGCGTTCTTCGGGATGAATGCAAGGACATCGTGCTGGCCGCACTGCGCGCCAAAACGCGGGACGCCGGTGTTTGGTGCCTAATTGGTTCCTTGGCACTCAAGACCCGTGATCCTGACGGTCGCTTTGCCAACCGGTCCTTCCTTATCAATCCGCAAGGTGGAATTTCGGCTTGGTACGACAAGATCAACATGTTTGATGTCAGCGTGTCCGAGACAGAAAGCTACCACGAATCGAGCGGCTATCGTCCGGGAACGCGCGCCGTTCTGGCCGATATGGGGGCCGCAAAAATCGGTCTGACGATTTGCTACGATCTTCGATTTCCATCGCTTTATCGAACACTGGCGCAAGAGGGCGCGCAGATCCTGACCGTGCCTTCCGCGTTTTCCCCGGTGACCGGTGCTGCCCATTGGGAGACGCTCCTACGGGCGAGGGCGATTGAGACTGGCGCGTTCATTCTGGCCCCGGCGCAAACAGGGACCCATGCCGCGACCACCGGAAAACCGCGCGAAACCTATGGGCACAGCATGGTTGTCGGCCCGTGGGGCGAGGTCTTGGCCGATGCGGGAACGCAACCTGGTGTTACAAGCGTGGACATTGACGTCTCGGATGTGGAAAATGCCCGCCGTCGCATCCCCTCTTTGCGACAGGAAATCCAGTTTGAAGGCCCTCGATGAGCGACACGCAAAGCAGTATCCTGGCGGTTTCGCTGTTCAGCGAGATCCTGACCAATGAACAATTGGTGCGGAACCGTTTGGGCCGAGTTCTGCCCAAAGGCATGGAGATTTCGCATTTTTCGGTGCTGAATCACCTTGCGCGGATCGGCGAGGAACGGACGCCTGCGCAACTGGCCAAGACATTTTGCGTGACGCGCGGGGCCATGACCAACACGTTAGGCAAGCTTGAATGGGCGGGCTACATCCACATCCGACCCGATTGGGATGACGCGCGCAGAAAGATGGTAACGATCAGCCCGGCAGGGCGCCAAGCGCGGGAGGCCGCCATTTCAGCAATAACGCCCTTGATCAGCGAAGTTGTCGAAGAGCTGGGCGAAGACAAGGTGCGCGGTGCCTTGCCAGTTCTGCGCGAATTGCGCAGCAA